>NZ_BAAHXE010000013.1:0-51353 GCF_054657095.1 Hydrogenophilus islandicus
ATCGTTTCTCCTCCTACTCAGCAACGGCGCGACGAGCCAGATAGCGGGCGGCTGCGACGGTCCCGACAAACCCGAGCGCCGCGATCAAGAGCGCCGTTTCAAAAAGGATCGGGGTGTGGCTGCGCAGATCCCAGATGAGCAGCAGCCCCGCGGCGTTGAGGTAGAGGGTGTCGAGCGCCAGCAGCCGATCGACGGCGTCGGGGCCGCGCCAGAGCCGGAATGCGGTGAGGAGCAGCGCCAACGCGAGCACCATGAGCGCGCCGTCGAGGATCACCGTCAGCATCGGCGAAAAGGTGGGCGTCATCACAATTTCTCCTGAAGATCGAGGTGGAAGATCGTCAAGAGGGGCTTTTGGTAGCGGTCGACGATCTCGGCCACTGCCGCGTCGGGGTCGGGGCAGTCGAGCATATGGACGAGGAGCCGGTCTTCGCCAAACGTCACCGAAACGGTCCCCGGTGTGGTGGTGATGATCGTCGCGAGGAGGGCGTTCGCCCGCTCATGACGCGTCGCGAGGGGGACACTCAGCCACACCGAGCGGGGGCGAAGGTTCGGAGTGACGACCAGCCGCGCGATGCGGAGGTTCGAGACGAGAATGTCCCAAAGTACCACCGCGCAGAGGCGCGCCGCGGCAAGCCACCGCACCCGCTCGCGGTGGCCCAACATCGGGCGAAGGGCACGCGGAATCGCCCAGCCAAAGAGCGTCGCCGCAACGAGGTGGAGCGGGGCGAGAGTGTGGTTAAGCAGCAGCCAACTGACCGCGAGCAGAAGCGAGAGGTAGGGGTAGGGGAACCAGCGGGTGATCCAGTTCATCGCGCCTCCTCCCTTTTCCCAACCGTGCCGTCATAGGGACGGACCCACGGCGCGTCGCGTTGTGCCGCGTCGAGCACCACCTCGGCATAGGCGCTCGGGTCGGCCGCTTGGAGGGCTGCGGCGTAGGTGAAGCGGTAGAGGGGCTCAGCCCAAAGGGTCATCGCGAAGACCACTGCGACGAGTGCCACGACAGGACGCAAAAGAGTGCGGCTCGCTCCAGCCGGCCAGACGGTGATCTGCTGCGGCTGGACGTGCCAGAAGATCGTGACCCCCGCGCGGGCAAGCGCAACCAGGGTGAGCGCACCGACCGCAAGGAGCGTGGTCCAGATCACCGGGGTTGCGGGGGCGTCGAGGCTCGCTTCCAGGAGGTAGAGTTTGCCGAGAAAACCGGGAAAGGGGGGGATGCCGATCGCGGACGCCGCGGCAAAGAGCATCACCACGCCCAGAGCCACAGGATCCTTGAGCGCTGGAGCCGGCTGGATGGTGTCGCCGACGCTGCCGCGCTGCGCCGCGATGAGGGCAACGAGGAGGAAGAGGAGCGCGACGGTGATCGTGCTCTGGACGAGATAGAAGAGCGCTGCGGCGATCCCTTTTGACGTCGCGACGGCCACGCCGAGGAGGGTGGTGCCGACCGACGCGATGGTGAGGTAGGCAACCTGGCGGGTCAGGGTGCGGGCGGCAAGCGCCCCGGTAACCCCCAAGAGAGCGGTCGCGACCGCCGCGGGGAGGAGGAGGGAGAAGTGGGACGCGACGAGGGAACCCGCTGGGCCGCCCCACACCGCCCAGTGGACGCGGATGATCGCGTAGAGGCCGACTTTGGTCATGATCGCAAAGAGCGCCGCGACCGGGGGCGACGCGGCGCTGTAGGCGGCGGGAAGCCACAGGGCAAGTGGGGCTGCCGCCGCTTTGACCGCGAAGACGATGAGGAGCAGTGCCGCCCCCGCGCGCGCAAGGAGCAACTGCTCGGGCGTGAGCTCCGGGGTGCGCAGCGCGAGGTCGCTGAGGTTGAGGCTCCCGTAGGCGCCGTAGGTCAACGCGAGCCCAAGGAGGAAGAGTGCCGACGCGGTGAGGTTGACGACGACATAGCCAAAACCGGCGCGCAACCGGGCGCTCCCCAACCCGTGGGTCAAGAGGGCGTAGGAGGCGATGAGGAGCACCTCGAAGAAGACGAAGAGGTTGAAGATGTCGCCGGTGAGAAACGCGCCGTTCAATCCCGCCCACTGGATGTGGAAGAGCGGGTGGAAAAGACGCCCACGGTGGTCCCAACTGCCGAGGGCAAACGCAAGCGCCGCGAGTGCAACGACCGCGGTGAGGAGCACGAAAAGGGCCGCGAGGCGGTCGGCAACGAGCACGATTCCAAATGGTGGAGGCCAATCGCCCAGGGGATAGGCGGTGATCGCGCCACCGTCGCTTTGCATAAAGAGGACCAGAGCGAGCAGGAGCGTCACCACTCCCCCCATGAAGCTCAACCGCCGCAAACGCTTCCAGCTCGGGTCGGGATGGTTGCTCCCCTGCGGTTCTTCGCTCGTGGGGGGTGAAAGAAGCAGGAGCAGAACGCCCCAGACGAGCGGTCCTGCGACGAGGAGCACGGGAAGGTGCATGAGGAGCGGTTCGACGCTCACCGTCGTTCCTCCTTGCCGCGCAACGCAGTCTCTTCACTGCGTGTCTCCGCGTATCGCCGCACCGCAAGCGCCAAAAGATAGGCGGTCGTGGCAAAGCCGATTACGATCGCGGTGAGAATGAGCGCCTGCGGGAGCGGGTCGGCGCTCAACGAGCGGCTGCGATCGAGAATCGGTGGCGCGTTGAACCAGATCCCGCCGGAGACAAAGATGAAGGCGTTCACAGCGTAGCTCAAAAGCGTCAAACCGAGCGCGGTGGCAAAGGCACGCGGCACGAGCAGGAGATAGACGCCGACGGCGGTAACCAGGCCAATGACGCACGCCAAAAGGGCTTCGAGGGTCATCGCAGCTTCTCCCCTGGGTTGGGTCGCGTGACGTGGGGGGTGGGCGATTCGGAATCGTTGCGCCGACCGGCGGCGAGTGTCGCGAGGAGGAGGAGCGTCGCGCCAACGACGGTGAGGTAGACGCCGAGGTCAAAGAGCGCGGCTGTGGCCCACGGAAGCTCCCCGAGGAGCGGCAGAACGGGGTGGCCATGGGCGCTCGTCAGGAACGGCCGCCCGAAGAGCCACGCTCCTGCACCGGTCGCTGCCGCGGTCAAGAGACCAAGCCCGATGAGGCGCGCCGTTCGCCACCCCCCGTGCGTCTGAAGGAGCCGCTCGCCGACGGCAACGCCGTGCGCCAGGGTCACCAGCAGCAGCGCCCCGGCGGTGACCAGACCGGCGATGAACCCCCCGCCCGGTTGGTTGTGGCCGCGCAGGAAGAGGTAGACGCTCAGAAGCAGCGCCATCGGCAACATCACAGTGGTGGCGACGCGTAAGAGGAGCGGATGGGGTTCGACACCGCTTATTATCCCGGGCTGGCGGAACCGGCTGCGGGTGCCCGAGAAGAAGAGCGCCCAGGCACCGAGCGCGGCGACGCCGAGCACGGTGATCTCGCCAAAGGTGTCGTAGCCGCGAAAGTCGACGAGGATCACATTGACGACGTTGCTCCCGCCCCCCTTCGGGAGCGACTCGGCCAGGAAGTACCAGCTGATCGATTCGCGCGGCGTGGTCATCAAGAGCCACGCGAGAAGCCCAACGACGACGCCCGCGGCGAGCGCGACTGTGCCGAAGAGGAGCCGCTGGGCGCGCGTGACCTGAGCGGTCCGTTTCGGCAGGTAGGAGAGGGCGAGAAAGAGGAGCACGGTGCTCACCACCTCGACCGAGATCTGCGTCATCGCAAGGTCAGGCGCCGAGAGGAGCGCAAAGGCGACGACACTCGCAAGGCCAATCACACCGGTGAGCAGCACTGCGACGACGCGGCGCGCGTGGCAGTAGAGGAGGAGCAGCGCCGAGACGACCACGAGCGCACCGAGGAGGAGCGCCACGGGCGGGAGCGGGTGGGGCATCGGCGATGTTTGCTTCAGCCCCTCGGACCATGGGGTGACCCAAACGACGAGGAGGAGCGCACTCACCCAGATGAGGACGAGGATCGCGGAGAGGGAACCGGTGTCGGTGCGACGGGTGAGCCACGCCGCGAAGCGCACCAGACGAGCGATCGCGGCCGCAAAGAGGGCCCGACCAGAGCGGCGGCCGAAGAGACGGTCGATCTCGAAGGCGTGGAGTTTTCTTTGGGTCATCAACAGCGCGTATGCGATTCCCCCGCCGACAAGCGCAATCCCGCTCATCACGACGTGCAGTCCGGGGTGGTGCCAGAGCGCCAGGTGGGGGTCGGGAACAGGGGTGCCAGCGGCGGCAGAGGCGACGCGCACGACAAGGGGTTCGGCAAGCGAGGGGAGGATGCCCAAAAGCAGGCAGAGGGTCGCGAGCAGCACCACCGGCGCACGCATCCCCCACGCCGGTTCGTGGGGGTGCGGATTGGGGAGCGGCCCAGGTTCGCCGTTGAAGAAGGTGTCATGGATGAAGCGAAAGGAGTAGGCGACGCTCGCCGCCGCCGCAAAGGTCGCGATCACCGGGACGACGGGGTGGGGCGCGGAGAGGGTAGCGGTGAAGAAGAGCTCTTTGGAGAGAAAACCGTTGAAGAGGGGAATTCCCGCCATCGCGGCCGCCGCGAGCGTTGCAAAGAGTCCGGTCCAGGGAAGATAGCGCATCATGCCGTTGACGTAGCGAAGATCGCGCGAACCGGTTTCGTGGTCAATGATGCCAGCAGCCATGAAGAGCGGCGCTTTGAAGAGGGCGTGGTTGAGGGTGTGGAGCACCGCGACGACGAGCGCCTCGGTCGTTCCCAACGCGATCATCGTCATGATGAGCCCCAAGTGGCTCACCGTCGAGTAGGCAAGGAGCCCCTTGAGGTCGTGCTTGAAGATTGCGATGCACGCGCCGACCGTGAGCGTCGCGAGCCCCGCCGGCAACGCGATCGCGGTGAAGCTCTCGACGCCGGCAAAGAGGGGGTGGAGCCGCAGCAGCAGAAAGAGCCCCGCTTTGACCATCGTCGCCGAGTGGAGGTAGGCGGAGACGGGTGTGGGCGCCGCCATCGCGTCGGGGAGCCAGAAGTGGAACGGAAACTGCGCGCTTTTGGTCGCCGCGCCGATAAAAATCAACACCATCGCCCAGAAAAAGAGGGGGTGGTTCTGGATCGCCTGGGCGTTTGCGAGCAGGGCGCTGATCTGGTGGGTACCGCCGATCGCGCCGAGGAGAAGCGCCCCCGCGGCAAGAGCGATGCCGCCGGTGCCGGTGACGATGAGCGCTTGGCGTGCCCCGCGCCGCGCGGCGATCTGGTCGCTCCAGTAGCCGACGAGCAGAAACGACGAGAGGCTGGTGAGCTCCCAGAAGACGACGAGGAGGAGGAGATTGTCGGCCAAGACGATCCCGAGCATCGCCGACATGAAGAGGAGCAGCGTCCCGTAGAACTTTCCTGGGGGATCGTTCGGCCCAAGGTAGTAGGCGGCGTAGCCGATCACAAGGAGCCCGATCGCGAGGATCAAGGTTGCGAAGAATAATGCGAGCGCATCAATACGCAGCTGCCAGTTGAGGCCAAGCGACGGGATCCACAGGGCCGACTCGGCAACGGGGGTGCCGCGCCAGATCGTCGGCGCCTCGGCAAAGAGGAGGAGCAGCGCCGACGCGGCGACGCCCGCAGCGCACAGGGCCGCGGCGCGTTTGCCGTAGCGGCTGCCCACCCAGGTGCAGCCGAGTGTGCCGACAATGAGGGGAAGAAGGATCATTTCCGTGAGCATCGGTTACCGGTCCGGGAAACGGCGTTTGAGGATTGCCCGCCAGCGCGCTGCGCGTTCAGCATCGCCCATTGCCTCATAGACGGCGACGAGGTGGGCGCCGATCTCAGGGTCGGGCGAACGGCGCCAAGCCGCTTCGATCAGCCGCTGCGCCGCGGCGAGATCCCCTTGGCGAAAGCGGAGCCACCCTTCGCTATCCATGATGAACCCGTCGGCAGGTTTGAGCGCGCGCGCGAGCGTAATCAGCCGCTCCGCCTCCTTAAGGTCGCGGTTGGTGTCGGCAAGCAGGTAACCCAATGCGTTGAGGGTGTTGGGGTCGATCGGTTTCATCGCGGCGAGTTTGCGCAAGTACCCTTCAGAGCTTTCCCGCTCCCCCAGCCGCTCGAGGATGAGCGCGTAGTCGTAGAGGAGCGACGGCCGGTCGCCAAAGGTGGCCTGTGCCTCGATCAGCAGTTCGCGCGCCGCCTGCAGCTGGTTCGCCTCGAGCCAGAGGCGCGCTTCGCGGAGCGCCGCTTCCGGCCCGTTGAGCGGCTCGACGCGGTCGAGGAGCTCCGCCGCTTCGGGAACGCGTCCAAGCCGCGCGAGCGCTTGCGCTTCGAGCCGGCGCGCCTCATCAGCGAGCGCTTCCGGGATGGGACGCCGCAGCAGCTGCAGCGCGCGGCGCGGTTGCCCGCGGGCAAGCCACATCTGCGCGAGCTTCACCTGCACCTCGGGGTGGCGTTTCGCAAGCGGCGCAAGGAGTGCTGCCGCCTCCTCGGGGGCAACCCCCTGCGCGCCAAACGAGGCGATCGCGGCGATCGCCCGCGGTTCGGGAGGGCTCTTTTTCACCCACGGGGCGAGGAGCTGCAGCGGGCGCGCCGAGGGAGTCGCGTCGCTCTCGGCAAGGAGCGCGGCAAGCGCCAACGCGACGGTAAGGTTCTCAGGTTGGCGCGCGAGCGCCGCCTCCAGGGTCGGAATCGCACGCTCGGGGGTCATATGGTCGAGCGCCACCTGCGCCCACTGGGCGAGCGCCGGTGGCCAATCGGGGCGAAGGCGAAGCGCCTCGTGCACCGCCCGTTCCGCCTCAGCAAGTGCCCCGGCTTGGCGCGCTGCCTCGCTCACAATTAGGTGGGCGGCCGGCTCAGAGCGGTAGGGTTCGACGGCAGCGGTGATCAAGCGAAGAATCTGCTCGGGGTTACCCAGTTCAGCGAGTGCCGCGGGGAGGCCTAAGAGGGTCTCTTCCCGTTCGTTGGGGTGGTTCGCGAGGATTTCGGCAATTTTGCCGCCGATTTGCGCTTCAAAGCGGGCAGTGAGCCGGTCGCGGTGCGCGGAGAGCTCTTGGAGCCGTTCACTCTGGGGGGCAATTGCGCGCCAGAGGGTGAGGACGCGGTCGAATTCTGGGGCGTTGCCGGCAAGGAGTGCCGCTTGCGCCCAACGGTCGAAGACGAGTGGCGTCGGTACGTGCTCCGCGGCACGGGCGTAGGCTTCGAGCGCCACTTTCCATCTGCCGTTGCGTAAGGCCAACTCGCCGACGAGCCAGAGGAAGGTGACCTCGCCGTCGAGCTCAGAGGAGAGACGCTCCTCGAGGATCGCGGACGACTGGAGTTCACCACTCGGCGGGTCAGCATCGGGGGACGCCTCCCCCTTCTCGGCGACGAGGGGCGCTGAGAAGAGAAGGGAAGCGAGCGTGAGGCTACTGACAAGCACGCGACGCGTCATGCCGGTTCCTGCGAAAGTCGACGACCCATAGGATAGCAGAACTTCCGCACGGTTCCGGTAGGGCTAGCCGGCGAGAAGGGCGCGGCAGATTTCACCAAGGTTGTGTCGCATCATCGCAACATAGGTGGTCGGCCCACGGGAATCGGGCGCAAAGGTCTCGGTATAGAGGGGGCCGGCGACGGTGAGGCCAAGTTGTGCGGCGAAAGTCTGGGCGATGCGGCTCGTGCGGTGCGCTTCGGTAAAGAGCACCCGGATCGCGTCGCGCTGGGCTCGTGCGCGCAGCGCCTCAATCCGTTGCGGGGTGATCTCGCCGTGCGGGACGACGGTGTCGATGCCGATCAGTTCGACGCCAAACGCCCGGTTGAAGTAATCGAACGCCTGGTGCGGAACGAACCCTTTGCGCTGCTTTTCGGGAATCGTTGCGACCATCTCTCTCCCTTGGGCGTGGAGCGCGACGAGCTCGCGGCGAAACGCCTCAGCACGCGCCCGCACCCCATCGGCGTCGTCGGGGAGAAGCGCACTCAGCTGGTCACTCAAGGGAGCGATCACCTCGGCGACCAGCGTCGGGTCGAGCCAAAAGTGGGGGTCAACGCCGCCGTGGTCGTGATCATGGTCGTCGTCGTGGTCATGACCGTGTTTGTGGCCATCGCGCAGCTCCTTTGCACCCCTCAGGAGGCGGTCTGGCGGGAGCGTATCGCCCAGGGCGAGGAGCGGCGTCTGCGGGGCGATGCGCTGGGCGTCGCGGACAAACGGCGCGTCGACCCCCAAACCCATCGCAACGAGGAGCCGAGCCTCGCGCAGTGCAGCAAAGTGGGCGGGGCGTAGGACCACACTGTGGAGGTCTTGGTGGGGCTCGGCGAGCGCCGTGACGGTGAGCCGGCTGCCGCCGACGGTGCGGACCCAGTCGGCAACGATCGGGTGGCTCGCGACCACGAGCGGTGACGAGGAGGCGAATGCCGTCGGTCGGGATACGGCAGAAAAGGCGACAGTGAGCGCCGCGAGTCGGTAGAGAAAACGGCGGCGGGCTGGGGAGAAGGGGGGTGGCGCGTACGACATGCTCGCGGACTCCATAACGTTCTGCAATTCCATGGCGAGACTATTCAACGCGATGGCGGCGCGGGGGGTGGCGGCGACGCCAGAGCCCTTGCGGGGCGACGACGATCGACGCGAGGTAGAGCGCGGAGAGAAGCGCCGCGACCGCAGGGCCCGGCGGGAGATCCCAGCGCACCGAACTCCACAACCCCAAGGTGCTCCCGGCGAATCCGATCGCTGCAGCAGTCGCGAAGGTGGGGAGGAGTCGCTCGACCCAGAGGCGTGCGGTGAGCGCCGGCAGCATCAGGAGGGTGAGGCCCAAGAGCGCCCCCAGCGCCTGAAAGACCGCGACCATCATCGCCACCATCACCGCAAGTGTCGCGTAGTGGGTTCGCGCCGACGCGTGCGGGGCGACGCGGCGAAAGGTCGCAGCGTCGAACCACTCAAACGCAATCGCCCGACGACAGGCGACCAGAAAGAGGAGCGTGGCCACTGAGGTGACGGTGATGAACCCGACGGTCGGGGCGTCGAGCGCCAGAACCGAACCGAAGAGGAGGTGCATCACATCGACGGGGCTCCCTTGGGCGGTGACCAGCAGCACCCCGAGCGCGAGCGCCGAGAGCTGGAAACCGGCAAGGGTCGCGTCTTCGAAGAGGTTGGTGTTGCGGCTCGCCCATCCTGCAGCCCACGCGACTGTGATTCCGGCAACCAGCCCGCCGATCGTCATCGCCGGGAGCGACAACCCCGCGACGAAGTAGCCGGTTGCAACCCCAGGGAGGATCGCGTGGCTCATCGCGTCCCCCATCAGGCTCATCCGCCGGGTGACAAGGAGAACGCCCAGAGGGGCTGCCGCCACTGCGGCCACCGCGAGCGCCAACCACGCCTGCCGCAGCCACGGCTCGAGGAGAATCATCTGCCAAGAGGCGAAGAGATCGAGGGGTGCCGTCATCTGCTCTGCCCATTGTCCACGGCGCACCACGGGGCGTCGTCGTGGGGTGCACGGGGTTGGCTCAACTGGGCGTGCCAGGCGTCCCAGTCGATCGCAGTGGTCGGAGCAAACATGAATAATTCGCGTGCAAGAAGAAGGGTCCAGGGGAAGTCGCTGCGGGCGATCGCTTCGTCGTGGAGTGCCGCGAGCACTGTTACCCCCGCAGTGCGCCAGCGGGCGATGATTCTGCGCACCCATTCGACGGTCGTCGCGTCCATCGCGGTGAAGGGTTCGTCGAGGAGGACCAGCGGAGCCTCCCGCACGAGGAGCTGAGCAAATCGCACCCGTTGTTGCTGGCCGCCTGAGAGGGTCGCAACAGGCCGCTTCGCAAGTGCCGTGAGCCCCATTTCGGCAAGCGCTTCCGCGACGCGTTCCCGTTGTGCACGGGTAAGCGGCCGCCAACACCCGGTTTCGGGCCAGAGCGCGAGCGCGACGGCGTCAAAGACTGAGAGCGGAAACTCCTCCCGCCACGTGGGGTGTTGCGGCAGATAGGCGATGCGCTCCCGCCAGCCGTCGGGAAGCGTGATGCGGCCGGTCATCGGCGGGAGGATGCCTGCGATTACCTTCAAGAGCGTCGACTTGCCCGCGCCGTTGGGGCCGAGCAGTGCGACGTGGCTTCCCGCCGGAATCGTCACCGTCAGGTGGTGGATCGCCGGATGGTGGTCGTATCCGGCGGTGAGGTTGTCGATGATGAGTGCTGCGGTGGCAAGCGGCGGCGTCATGAAGGGGTCCCTCGGGGTCATGGAGCCGTTCGGCATTGCGCGCAGCGGCCGCGGACGACGAGCTCGAGATCCTCGGCGACGAAATCGTCCGGGAGCGGTGGGCATGCTGTCGCGTGTGGCGGCAGACACCAGGTCTGGCCGCAATGGGTGCAGAGAAAATGGGCGTGCGCGGGCTCGTCACCGGCAGCCTCGAAACGGGCCGCGCGGTCGCTCGCGGCGATCCGCCGGGCAAGCCCTTGGGCGACGAGCCATTCGAGCGTACGATAGACGGTGACGCGGTCAGGGTGCCGGGTCGTTGCCGCTGCGGTGGCGGCAAAGACCTCATCCGGGGTGAGCGGATGGGGTGCATCGCGTAAGATGGCGAGCACCCACCAGCGGGCGGCCGTGACGCGACCGAAGCGGGCGAGGAGTTGGCTAATCGGATCGTCGTGGGGGTTCATATCTGCAATTTTATTGCATTTCTCTTTTTTGTCCAACTGAGGAGTACTCGATGAACGAAAACTGGGTTTTTTCGCCGACCATTCCTACCGTTCCCGTTTGCGACGGGCGGCGCTTTCCGGTGCGGCGCGTCTTTTGTGTCGCGCGCAATTACGCCGATCATGCGCGGGAGATGGGTGCCGACCCCAACCGCGAGGCGCCTTTCTTCTTCCTGAAGCCCGCCGACACGGTCTTTCCTGTGACCACGGACGATGCCGCGTGGCCCTACCCCTCGATGAGTCATGAGGTTCACCACGAGGTGGAGCTGGTCGTCGCGCTCGGCGCTGGAGGAGCCGATCTGACCCCGCAAGAGGCCGTGGAGGCGATTTGGGGCTACTCGGTGGGGCTCGACATGACTCGCCGCGATCTCCAAAGCGAAGCGAAGGCGAAAGGAAGACCGTGGGATGTCGCCAAAGGATTTGACGCTTCCCTTCCCATTGCACCGCTCGTTCCCGCTCCGGCTCGGCTCCTCGAACGGGGGGCAATCCGCCTCTGGGTGAATGGGACGCTACGGCAGGAGGGCGACTTGGCGCAGATGATCTGGTCGATCCCGGAGCTGATCGCCACCCTCTCGCGCTATTGGCGTTTGGCTGCTGGGGATCTGATTCTCACCGGAACTCCGGCGTGGGTCGGTCCGGTGGTGGTCGGCGACCGGGTGACCGCAGAGGCCGAGGGGGTGGGGCGGTTCACGATGCGGGTGGTTGCGGGCGGTACGCCCAAACCATGAGGAGCGTGCCCGCCGCAACCATCGCGAGCGACAGCCACTGCGCGGTGGTGAGTGTTGCGCTTAACCCTGAGAATATCCCGGGGTCGGGGTTGCGGAAAAATTCGCAACAGAAGCGGATCACCCCATAAGCGAGGAGAAATAGTGCCGCAACCGCTCCGGTGGGGCGGGGGCGGCGGGCGAAAAACCAGAGGAGGAGAAAGAGCACCACCCCTTCGGCAAACGCCTGGTAGAGCTGCGACGGGTGGCGGGGCACCTCATCGACGTGGGGAAAGATCATCGCCCACGGGAGGTCTGCGGGCGCGGGGCGTCCCCAGAGCTCACCGTTGATGAAGTTGCCGATCCGGCCGAAACCCAAGCCAGGGGGGATGAGGGGGGCGACGAAATCGGCGACTTCCCAGAAACGCAGCCCGGTGCGCCGCGCGTGCCACGCCATCGCCGCGATCGCGCCGATCAGCCCGCCGTGAAAGCTCATCCCCCCTTTCCAGATCGCGATAATCTCGAGCGGATGGGCCAAGTAGTAGGCCGGTTGGTAGAAGAGCACTTCGCCCAGGCGCCCGCCGATGATGATCCCGATGACGCCTGCGGTGAGGAGCTGCTCGAGCCGTTCGGCCGACCAGATGGCCGTGAGGTTGAGCCGCTTCGCGTGGCGAAGACCCAGCCCATAGAACGCCGCGAAACCGGCGAGGTACATCACCCCGTACCAGCGAATCGCGAGCGGCCCGAGCTCCAAGGCGACCGGATCGAACTGCGGATAGAGGAGTGCCATCGTGCTTTCTCAGGTAAAAGCGTTAGAATACGGCAAAGAGAGGGCTAGCGAAAAGGAGCGACTGATGCCGCAATACCGTTCCCGAACTACCACCCACGGGCGCAACATGGCAGGTGCGCGGGCGCTTTGGCGAGCCACCGGGGTGAAAGAGAGTGACTTCGGCAAGCCGATCATCGCAATCGCCAACAGTTTCACCGAATTCGTGCCGGGTCACGTCCATCTGCGCAACCTCGGGCGGATCGTCGCGGAAGAGATCGCCCAGGCGGGGGGAATCGCCAAGGAGTTCAACACGATCGCCGTGGACGACGGGATCGCGATGGGCCACGGCGGGATGCTCTATTCGCTCCCCAGCCGCGAGCTGATCGCCGACTCGGTCGAGTACATGGTCAATGCCCACTGCGCCGACGCGCTCGTCTGCATCTCCAACTGCGACAAGATTACCCCGGGGATGCTCATGGCGGCGCTACGCTTGAATATCCCGACGATCTTCGTCTCCGGCGGCCCGATGGAGGCGGGGAAGATCACGCTCGGTGGTAAGCCCGTTGCGCTCGACCTCGTTGACGCGATGGTGAAAGCGGCCGAGGATGGGGTGAGTGACGAGGAGGTTGCCGCGGTGGAGCGCAGCGCCTGTCCCACCTGCGGTTCGTGCTCGGGGATGTTCACTGCCAACTCGATGAACTGCCTCACCGAGGCGCTCGGGTTGTCGCTTCCCGGCAACGGCACGCTGGTCGCGACCCACGCCGACCGCGAACGGCTCTTTCGCGAAGCGGGGCGACGGATCGTCGCGCTGGCCCGGCGCTATTACGAGGAAGAGGACGCTTCGGTCCTGCCACGCGCGATCGCCACGCGCGCCGCGTTTGAAAACGCGATGGCGCTCGACGTCGCGATGGGGGGGAGTACCAACACGGTGCTCCATTTGCTCGCCGCGGCGCATGAGGCGGGGGTGGCGTTCACGATGGCCGACATCGACCGGATCAGCCGCAAGGTGCCCTGTCTCTGTAAAGTGGCTCCGGCAGTCCCTGACGTCCATATCGAAGACGTCCACCGCGCTGGCGGCGTGATGGGGATTCTGGGGGAGCTGCAACGCGCGGGCCTCCTCGACGACACGGTGCCGACCGTCCACGCGCCGACGCTCAAAGAGGCGCTTGCGCGCTGGGACGTGCGCCAGACGGCCGACCCCGAGGTGCATACCTTCTACCGTGCGGCGCCCGGAGGGATTCCGACCGTCGAACCCTTCTCCCAGGCGAACCGCTACCCCGCACTCGACCTCGACCGGGTGAGCGGGGTGATCCGCGACCGGGCGCATGCCTTTACCCAAGATGGCGGGTTGGCGGTGCTCTTCGGCAACCTCGCGCCCAAGGGGTGCATCGTGAAGACGGCCGGCGTCGATCCGTCGATCTGGGTCTTCAAGGGGCGGGCGAGGGTCTTCGAGAGCCAGGAGGAGACGGTGGAGGCGATCCTCAACGACCGCATCACCCCGGGCGACGTCGTCATCGTGCGCTACGAAGGGCCGAAGGGGGGGCCGGGGATGCAGGAGATGCTCTACCCGACGAGCTACCTCAAGTCGAAAGGGCTCGGCAAAGTTTGCGCCTTGATCACCGACGGCCGTTTCTCGGGGGGAACTTCGGGGCTCTCGATCGGCCACGTCTCACCCGAGGCGGCGTGCGGCGGCGCGATCGCGCTCGTTGAAGAGGGGGATACGATCGAAATCGACATCCCCAACCGCCGCATCCACCTCGCGGTGAGCGACGAGGAGCTGGCCCGCCGCCGCGCTGCAATGGAGGCGCGGGGTGCGAAAGCGTGGAAGCCGGTAGCGCGCACGCGGCCCGTCTCAGTGGCGCTTCGCGCCTACGCGGCGCTCACCACCAGCGCCGATACCGGCGCGGTACGGGACGTCACCCAGGTGGAGCGGTGACGATGGAGCGGTTGCTTGCCGCGGTCGAAGCGAAAGTCGAGGCGGTGGCCCTGGCGCTCTCTACCGCCCGCCAGGAGAACGCCCAATTGCGCCTGAAGCTCGCCGCGTTGGAACAGGAGAACCGCGCGCTCAAAGAGGCACTGCGTGCCGCGTTCGACGCGGTGGGGGCGCAACAGGCGCAGGTGGCCAAGCTGCGAAGTAGCGCAGAGGCGTGGTTGCAGCAACGGAAGAGTAACGATGGCTGAAACCCGGGTTGAGGTGACGCTGTGCGGTAAAACCTATCGCCTCACGGGCGACGAAGAGGATGCGCCGCTGCTCCAGGAGGCGGCGCGGCTCCTCGATGAGCGGCTCGCCCGGTTGCGCCATGACGGTTTGAGTGGCGAAAGGCTCTATTTGTGGGCGGCGTTCGACGTCGCCACCGAACTCGTCCGTCTCCAGCGCCAGGGGGGGTTTGACGTCGCTGCGTTTCAGCGTAGAATGGAGCGCATCGGTGCGCGGCTCGACCGCTTGATCGCGGAAGAGAATCCTTCGTTACCGCGCTGAATTTCGAGTTTACCCTGCGGCGTTCGGGAAAGCTGTACGATCCTTGAACCAATAAGCGTGAAGCTAGGTCGCCGACCCAGGCGTTGCCGGTGTGCGCGCGGCGCTGCCGTGTGCCTGATGGCAACGGGAACGCGACCCTCCTGAACCGAAGGTTCAGGTCACTCAGCTGGATCGGCGCCGCGGGGTTCCTATTTTTTCCGAGCGCAATGGATATCTGGTGGCTTGCCTACCCCGTTCTCGGGGTATTCGTCGGACTCTTTGCTGGCCTCTTGGGCGTGGGGGGCGGCGCGATCATGGTGCCGGTGCTCACCACCCTCTTCACCTATCAGGGCTTTTCCCCTGAAGTGGTCGTCCACATGGCGCTCGGCTCCTCGATGGCGGGGATTGTGCTCACCTCGATCGCCAGCGCCCGGACCCACATCCAACACCAGGCGGTTCGCTTCGATGCGCTTTTCCCGATGGCCTCTGGCGTCCTCCTCGGCACCTTTGCCGCGTCGTACCTCGCGTCGTTGATCGACAGTCGGCTGCTGGCGATCTTTTTTGCCTGCTTCATCGCCTACGTCGCGGTGCAGATGATCATGAACTGGAAGCCCAAAGCGACGCGGCCGTTGCCTGGGCGGGGCGGTCTGGCGGCAGCAGGGTTCGTGATCGGCGCTGTTTCGGCGCTGGTCGCGATTGGCGGCGGCACCCTCACCGTGCCGTTTCTCACCTGGTGCCAAGTGCCGGTGACCCACGCGATCGGGACCTCAGCAGCGCTCGGTATTCCGATTTCGGTCACCGGTACGATCGGTTACGTAATAAACGGCTGGAACGACCCGAACCTTCCCCGCTTCTCGTTGGGTTACCTCTATCTTCCCGCGGTGATCGGGGTGAGCCTCACGAGTATCTTCACCGCGCCGATCGGCGCCCGCTGGACCCATCGGCTGCCGGTGCCGGTCTTGAAGCGGATCTTTGCCGGGGTGTTGCTGCTGCTCCTTGTGAAGATGCTCTGGACCCTCTTTGGGGGTGGTGCGTGAGCGCGCTGTGGCTGGGGCAACAGACGCCGATCCCTGAGGGGTACGCCCCTGAACTCTTGACGCCGATTCCCCGTGCGGAGGGGCGGCGCGCGCTCGGCGAACCGCTTCCCCGGTGGGTAGGGGAGGACCGCTGGTTTGGCTACGAGTGTAGTTGGCTCGATTGCAGCGGCAGACCGCAGAGCGCGGTGATCGAGATTCGGGTGCCGGCCGACTCGCCCTTGCTGATCGAATCGAAGTCGCTCAAACTCTATCTCCACGGCTTTAATCAGAGCGGCTGGGATTCGCCCGAAGCGCTCCAACATTGCATCGCAGGTGACCTCAGCGCTGCGGCAGGCGCTCCGGTCACGGTGCATCTCCATGCCCCCGACCGCTTTGTCCGCGAAGTCGCTTGGGACTTCGCCGACCCCGAGGCGCTCCTCCTCGACACGCTCCCCGTGGAGCGCCCGCCCTACGACTACGATCCGCAAGCGCTCGCGCTTCTCGGGGAGGAGGTGGTCGAACAGCGCTTCGTGATGGGGAACTTCCGTTCGCTCTGTCCAGTCACAGGGCAACCGGATTGGGCCAGCCTCTACCTGCGCCTCTTGGGACCGAAGGTCGATCCGATGGCGCTTTACCGCTACCTGGTGTCGTTTCGCCGCCACGCCGCTTTCCACGAGCTGTGTGTCGAGACGATCTTCACCGATCTCGTCCGGTTGGGGGTGATGCCGCTCGTGGTTTGGGGGCGTTTCCTCCGCCGCGGGGGACTGGAGATCAATCCGGTGCGCGCCGCCTCAGCCGAGTGGCTCCCTGCGCGGTGGCTTGCCGACCCGCGCCAATGAGGATAGTGCTGGCGCAACAAGGGTTGCTTTATGCCGCAGAAGCGGCGTACAATATGCGCGGGTTTTATCTCAGATGAAAGGAGCTGTCATGAAAAAGGTCGCCCAACTGCTCGCCATTGCCGGACTCCTCGCCGGCCTCTCCGCGCCAGCGCTTGCCGACGAGGCGCTCGCCAAAGCGAAAGGGTGCATGGCGTGCCACGCCACTGACAAGAAGCTTGTCGGCCCGGCTTACAAAGATGTCGCGAACAAGTATACGGAAGCCGACGTGCCGAAGCTCGTCCAGAAGGTGAAGACGGGTGGGTCGGGCGTTTGGGGTCCGGTCCCGATGCCGCCGCACCCGCAAGTGGCTGAAGCCGACATCGAAAAGATCGTCCGCTGGGTCCTCACCCTCAAGTGATCGCCGCTGAAGGGTAAAGTAGTCGAGCCCGCGTGTTGCGGGCTTTTTTATGCGGCGCCCGTTCCGGTGAAAAGGGTGCCCGCTACTGGTTGATCTGGTCGGCAAATTCGAGCGCCTCGAGGAGCAGCCGGTTGTGGGTGGCGCTCGCCACCCCAAGCGCTTCGGCTTGGGCAATCAACCGCGCTGGGGAGGGGCTTTCGCTTGCCTCAGTGAGAGCAAGGAGCGGCGCGTAAGGTCCTTCACGGTGAACGAGCGCCTCTTTCACCGCCTCAGGGAGCGTCAAGGGCTCCAGGCTCGCCTCAGGCGGCTCACCGGTGATCAGCGGCAGGATCGAGAAGAGACCGCAGAGAAAGAGCGGTTCGGCTGCCTCGGCGCCAAAGAAGTGGGGGGCGAGCAGCTCGAGGTAGCGGGCGCGGGTGAGCGCCGTCTGCGCGAGTGCCGGCATATGGGGGTGGTCGTGGCTGTGGACGAGGAGCACCGAGAGCCAGCGCAGGAGCGGCCGGTAACCGAGGATGCTCACCGCGTGGCGCAGCGACGTGATCTCCATCCTGAGCCCCATCGCCGGTGAGTTGAGGTAGCGCAACAACCGGTAGCCGAGCGCGACGTCGCGCTTGAGCACCGCCTCGAGCGCGTTGAGGTCGGCGTCCTGCTGCACCAGGGCGATGAGGTGCAGGACCGTTGTGCGTGCCGGAGCAGGTTCAGCGGTTTTGACCGTTTGCGGGTTGCGGAGAAAAGTCCAGCCGCAGAGACCGGCGAAGGTTTTGAGCGCCGCTTCGGCGCTCTGGGGACTGTCAACGCCCCACGCGAGTGCAACCCCAGGCGCTTGGGCGGGTTCTTTGCTCTTGCGCCAATCGACCAACGAGAAACGCCACGGTGCCTCGGGGTAGGGGGTATGACCGTCGTACCACGCAAGACAGAGCGGCCGGTCCTCCTCACGGCAGCGGTCGATGAGCTCTTCGGTTGTGGTGAGCCCCAACCCCTGCTGGGGAATCTCGAGAAAGAGATTTTCCGGCCACGGCCACCCCAGGAGCTTGGTGCTTGGCGGCAGGCGCATCAGCGAAAGAAAGACGGCGTGGGATTGGGGCCAGACCGGAGTGAGCGCAGCCAGTGTCGCGAGCGCCTGCTCGGTGGTGCTGGCGTGGACACAGAGACGGTTGGCGGTGATTTGCAGTTTCCGGTTGAGCGCCGGCTCGCGGGTCAAAAAAGCGTGGTTCTGACTCATTAGCGACTCGACTGGAAGGTGAACGCGTCGGCAAAGAAGGCGTCATCCGGCAGCCCCGCGGCGCGGAAATCGCCACGGGCCGCATCGACCATCGCCGGTGCGCCACAGACGTAGGCGTGAAAAGGGGAGAGGTCGACGAGGTCGGCCAATGCCGCGCGGTGGACGAGCCCGGTCCGTCCCGACCAATCGGGCGCCCGTTCCGGTTCGGAGATCACGGGGCGGTAGTCGAGCCACGGATGGTCGGCGGCGAATTGCCGCAGCCACGCGTCGCGGTAGAGCCCTTGCGGCGTGCGGGCGCCGACGTAGCAGAGGACCGGGTGGGGGGGTGGGGCTTCCCGCGCAAGCGCCAAGAGCATCGACTGGATCGGCGCAAAACCGGTCCCTCCCGCGACGAAGAGGAGCGGCCGGCTGCGGTCCTTGAGGGTAAACGTGCCGAACGGCCCCTCGAGCCGCCAGATCGCCTTCGGTTGAGTCTCGGTAAAGACCTTCGGGGTGAAGCGGCCGCCCGGAACGAGGCGGATGTGGAGTTCCAGAAGTCCGCCGTGGTCGGGCGATGAGGCGATCGAGAAGCTGCGCCGCGCACCGTCGGGAAGGAGGACGTCGACGTATTGCCCAGCGCGGAAGCGAAAGTCGAGCGACGCGGGGAGTTTGAGCGTGACGATCGCCACGTCGTCGATCTTTTCGATCGCCTCGACCCGCGCAGGAAACTTGTGGACGGGAAGGTCATCCGCGCGGCGCAGCTCCCGCACTTCGATCGTGAGGTCGGTCGCGGGGTAGGCGCGGCAGAGGAGCGTCCAACCTTCAGCCGCCTCCTCATCCGAAAGGACACCGGCGGCTACTTTGCCGAGCGTGATACGGCCAGCGACCACGCGCGCTTTGCAGGCGCCGCACGCGCCGTCGCGGCAGCCGTAGGGGAGGGTGAGCCCCGCGCGAAGTGCAGCGTCGAGCACCGTTTCATCCGCAGCAACCGGAAACGAGATCTCCGGGTGGTTGGCAATCTGGACGGTGTGGTTCATCGGCTTTCCCGTGCGATAATCGAATAGCAGCGATTGTACGGAAAAATGGCGCGGGTGCGGACTGTTCGGATCTTGGTCGTCGGCGGAGGGGATGTGGCGCTCAGGGCCGCGCGCCTCTTTGCCGCGCGCGCTCGCTTTTGGGTGGTGGTCCGTCGTGCTGAGGCTGCAGAGACGTGGCGGGCCCTCGGGGCGCGGGTGGTGGTCGCGGACCTCGATGACCGCAAGCAGCTGCGGCGGCTGATTGCCGCGGTGGACCAAGTGTGGGTGACCGCGCCCCCTGCGGGGGACGGCAGGGTGGAGCCGCGGACACGCCACCTCCAGGCGGCGCTCCGCAGGCACCAGGGCGATTGGCGGCCTCGGGTCGTCTATCTCAGCACGAGCGGCGTCTATGGCGACCGGGGCGGGGCATGGGTGCGCGAGAGCGACCCGGTCGCCCCGGCGACGCTGCGCGCCCGGCGGCGAGTCGCGGCAGAACAGCTCTGGCGCCTGTGGGCCCAGCGGGGGGGATGGGCGGTGCGGCTGCGGGTGCCGGGGATCTACGCTGCCGAGCGCCTGCCGCGGGAGCGGTTGGCGCGACGCGAACCGGCGATCATTGCTGCCGAGGACAGTGTCAGCAACCACATCCACGCCGACGACCTCGCGCGGCTCCTCTGGGTGGCGGGTTGGCGGGGGCGCAACGGCCGCCTCTACCATGCCTCGGACGACCTGCCGCTCCCGATGGGGGTGTGGTTTGACGCCGTCGCCGACGCGACTGGCTTGCCGCGCCCGCCGCGGTTGCCGCGCGCGGAGGCGCTTCGCCATGTGGGGGCGATGGCAGCGTCGTTCCTCGCCGAGAGTCGGCGGTTGAGTAACCGGCGACTGCGCGAAGAGCTCCGCTTTCGCTTGCGCTATCCGACGGTCTGGGCGTTCCTGGAAGAGACCTTTGGTTCCTCGTCGCCAAAAGTGAAGGAGTTGTGATGGGTTACGGCATCGTCAAGTCGCTCCATATCATTCTCATGACCTCGTGGTTCGCGGGGCTCTTCTACCTCCCGCGGATCTTCGTCAATCTTGCGATGGAGAGCCATCCCGCGGTAGTGGAGCGGCTGCTCCTGATGGCGAGGAAGCTCTTTCGCTTCATGACGCCGCTCGGGGTGCTCGCGATCCTCTTCGGGTTGTGGCTCTGGTTCGGTTTTGGCTTTTCGGGGGGGTGGTTGCACGCGAAGACGCTCCTCGTCGTCTTGCTGGTTGCCTACCACGCCTATTGCGGCGTGATTCTCCGGGAGTTTGCCGCGCAGCAGAACCGCCGTAGCCACGTCTGGTACCGTCTCTTCAACGAGATCCCGGTTCTCATCTTGACCGTGATCGTCTTTCTCGTCGTGCTGAAACCCTTCTGAAGCGGAAAATTCCCTGTGGCGTACCTTTCTGCGTTTGCCTCTGCCCCCCGCGGGTTGGAGCCGATTCTGGCCGAGGAGCTCGCTGCGGTGGGGGCGAGCGATGTCACTGTTCGCCCTGGCGGGGTCTCGTTTGCGGGCGACGCGCTGGTGGTGGCGCGGGCCAATTTGATGAGCCGGGTCGCGACTCGGGTGATGGTCAAGGTGGCCGAGGCACCGGTGGCATCGCTTTCTCGTTCCGGCCGTGAAGGGGAGGCGCTCTACCGCCTGGGACGCGACGTTCCTTGGCACCGCTACTTGACCCCTGACGATCGGCTGCGGGTCGACGTTGCGGTGGCGCGTGAGCGGCTCGCCGACACGGTGCCGTTTCTCACCCTGCGGGTGAAGGATGCGGTCTGTGACGCCGCCCGCGCCTACTACGGCCGCCGGCCGAGTGTCGACAAGATCTCGCCCACCGTGCGGGTCGTTGCGTTCCTCGACGATCTGGTCGCGGCGCTCTACTGGGATACGAGCGGGGTGGCGCTCACGCGCCGGGGGTTCAAAGGGGCAGCGACCGCAGCGCCCCTCAAGGAGAATCTCGCCGCCGGGATCCTCCGCTTGATCGGCTGGGAACCGCGGCTACCGCTCGTCGATCCGATGTGCGGCAGTGGCACCTTTGTCCTCGAAGCGGCGTTGCTCGCCTACGGGGTGCCGCCCGGGCTCTTTCGCTCGTTTGCCTTCGAGCGTTGGTCAGAGCTGGACCAGACGGCATGGCGGGCGATCCGCGACGAGGCGAGAAGAGAGGTCGCCGCGCGGGTCAAAAGCGGTGCCGCACCGCTCCTCTTTGCTTCGGACCGCGATGCGCGCCAGGTGCTCGGGGCGCAGCGCAACTGGGGGGAGCTCGAGGCGGCGCTCGGCGTGACGGTCCCGGTCGTCTGGGCGGTGTCGCCCGCCGAGGAGCTTCTGCTGCCCGAGGTTCCTTCGCCTGGCTTTTGGCTCGCCAATCCCCCGTACGGGGTGCGGTTGGCGCTCGAGGAGCGCACCGCGTGGTATCGCGCTTTGGGCAGCATCCTCAAGCACCGCTGGGCAGGGTGGCGGGCGCATCTCTTCACTGGCGACCCGGCGTTGGTGAAGTCGATCGGACTGCGCCCCGCCGCGAAATGGCAGCTGATGAACGGCGCGATTCCCTGCGCGCTCCTCTCCTATCCGCTCGTTGCGGGATCGGCGAAGGGGGCGCTTGCTTTGCGCGATCGCGCTGAGGCGCGTTCCTAGTCGGGCGACTTAGAGAATATCGATCCCCTCCGGCGCTGTGATGTCGGGTTTGTCGGGGCGCTTGCTCTGAAGTTTGATCTGGATCCGCAGGTCGTTGACCGAGTCGGCAAAGCGCAGCGCGTCCTCGTAGCGGATTTCGCCTGCCTCATAGAGGTCAAAGAGCGCCTGGTCGAAGGTCTGCATCCCGAGTTCGCGGGAGCGTTTCATCACCTCCTTGATCTCGGGGATCTCCCCTTTGAAGATGAGCTCGGCGATGAGCGGGGAGTTGAGAAGGATCTCGACGGCAGCGACGCGCCCGGTGCCGCTCGCCCGGGGAATCAGTCGCTGCGAGACGATCGCCTTGAGGTTGAGCGAGAGGTCCATGAGGAGCTGCTGCCGGCGATCTTCGGGGAAGAAGTTGATGATCCGGTCGAGCGCTTGGTTGGTGCTGTTGGCGTGGAGCGTCGCGAGGCAGAGGTGGCCCGTTTCGGCAAAGGCGATCGCGTACTCCATCGTCTCGCGGTCGCGGATTTCGCCCATCATGATGACGTCAGGGGCCTGCCGCAGGGTGTTTTTCAGCGCCACCTCCCAGCTGTCGGTGTCGATGCCGATCTCGCGCTGCGAGACGAGACACTTTTTGTGCGGATGGACAAATTCGATCGGGTCTTCGATGGTGATGATGTGGCCGCGGCTGTGTTCGTTGCGCCAGTCGATGAGGGCGGCGAGCGACGTCGACTTGCCGGTGCCGGTACCGCCGACAAAGATCACCAGCCCCCGCTTGATCATCGCGATCTCTTTGAGCACCGGCGGGAGTTTGAGGCCATCGAGCGTCGGGATGGTGTCGGGGATCGTGCGAAAGACGAGCGACACCCCCCCTTTCGAGAGGTAGGCGTTCACACGAAAACGGCCGATCTCTGCCGGGGCAATCGCGAAGTTGCACTCTTTGGTCGCTTCGAATTCGGCCGCCTGCCGGTCGTTCATCACCGCGCGGGCGATCGCGAGCGTGTGGGCTGCGGTGAGCGGCTGGTTCGACTGCGGCTGGATCGCGCCGTCGATCTTGATCGCAGGGGGGAAGTCGGGGGCGATGAAGAGGTCAGAGCCGTTGCGCTCTTTGACGCGGCGCAGCAGATCGGTAGTAAATTTCAGGGCCTGGTCGCGCTGCATAGCGGCTCTCCGTTAGCGAAACGCATCTTTGTTGACGGCGTAGGTGCGCGCCTCCTCGGGCGTAACGATGTGGCGGGCGACGAGCTGCTGCAGGCACTGGTCGAGCGTCTGCATTCCGACCGCTTGGCTGGTTTGCAGCACCGAGTAGATCTGCGCGATCTTGTTTTCCCGGATGAGGTTGCGGATTGAGGGGGTGCCGATCATGATCTCGTGCGCCGCCACGCGCCCCTGGCCGTCGCGTCGCTTCAAGAGCACCTGCGCGATCACCGCGCGGAGCGACTCCGAAAGCATCGCGCGGACCATCTCCTTTTCGGCAGCGGGGAAGACGTCGACGATCCGGTCGATCGTCTTTGCAGCCGACGAGGTGTGGAGCGTCCCGAAGACGAGGTGGCCCGTCTCAGCCGCGGTGAGCGCGAGGCGAATCGTCTCGAGGTCGCGCATCTCGCCGACGAGGATCACGTCGGGGTCTTCGCGCAGCGCCGAGCGCAGCGCATTTTCAAACGAGAGGGTGTCGCGGTGGACCTCGCGCTGGTTGATGAGCGACCGCTTCCCTTCATGGACGAATTCGATCGGGTCTTCGATCGTCAGGATGTGGAGCGGCTGGGTGGTGTTGAGGTAGTCGATCATCGCCGCGAGCGTCGTCGATTTCCCCGAGCCGGTGGGGCCGGTGACGAGAACGATGCCGCGCGGCTGGTCGCAGATCGTGCGAAAGACTGCGGGCGCGTCGAGATCTTCAAGCGTCAAGACTTTACTCGGAATCGTGCGGAAGGCCGCGCCCATGCCGCGGTTTTGGAGAAAAGCATTGACGCGAAAGCGCGCGAGGTTGGGAATTTCGAACGAAAAGTCGGCCTCGAGCCGCGCCTCGAACTCTTTGCGCTGCGCGTCGGTCATGATGTCGTAGACGAGCGCCTTGACGTCGGCGTCGGTGAGCGCAGGCAGATTGACGCGGCGGATGTCGCCGTGAATCCGCACGAGTGGCGGAAGTCCCGCCGAGAGGTGGAGGTCGGAGGCTTTGTTCTTGACGGCGAAAGCAAGGAGTTCGGCGATGTCCATCGGGTGAGCTCCGTCGGCGATAGTCGCTATGGTAGCTCAATTCCTGGGTGCTATACTCGTACTATTCATCGTTGGCAGAGAGGGTATGGCGGAGCGCGAAGCGGAAGAGTGGACTGCGCGGTGGCAGAGGGTCACCACCGAGATCGCCGCAGAGGCGACGCGGCTGGGGCGCGACCCCGAGTCGGTGACGCTTCTGGCGGTGAGTAAGACTCAGCCGCCCGAGGCTGTTCGTGCGCTCTACGCGGCGGGGGCGCGGCGCTTTGCTGAAAACTACGTCCAGGAGGCGGTCGTCAAACAGGCGGCGCTTGCCGATCTGCCGCTCGAGTGGCACTTCATCGGGCCGATTCAGCGCAACAAAACGCGCGTGATCGCTGCGGCGTTCGACTGGGTCCATTCGCTCGACCGGATCGAGGTCGCCCGGCGGCTTGCGGAGCAGCGCGATCCCGGGCGCGGGCCGTTGCGCGTCTTTCTCCAGGTCAATACCAGCGGGGAGGCGAGCAAAAGCGGGGTGGCGCCGGAAGCGGTGGTGCCGCTTGCTGAAGCCGTCGCAGCGCTACCCCAGCTGGCGCTCGTCGGGCTCATGACGATCCCTGAGCCGAGCCCCGACCCGGCGGTGGTGAGGAGCCGCTTTCGGTTGTTGCGCGAACTGAGTGAAACGCTGCAACGCGCCGGGTTTCCCGTCTCGGCCCTCTCGATGGGGATGAGCAGCGATTGGCGCTTGGCGCTTGCCGAGGGGGCGACCCACTTGCGGATTGGCAGCGCCCTCTTTGGCCCGCGGCCACAAAAGGGTGATGGACGATTGAGCAGAGAGGAGGAGTGATGCGGATCAGTTTTCTGGGTGGCGGAAATATGGCCGAGGCGATCCTCGGCGGGTTGCTGAATCTGCGCGTCGTCGACACCCGGCGGGTCCAGGTGGTCGACCCCAGCCCTGACCGGAGACGGGCGCTCGAGGAGCGCTATGGGGTCTCGGCGCTCGCGGTCGTCGATGATCCCTTTTTCGAGACCGATCTCGTCGTGTTGGCGGTGAAACCTCAAGTGGTGGGCGAGGCGTTGGCGCCCCTTGCGGGACGGTTGGGGCGGGTTCCGGTCTTGTCGATCATGGCCGGGGTGCCGATCGCGCGCATCGCGACCCTTTTGCAGGAAGAGGTGGCGATCGTCCGGGCGATGCCCAATACCCCCGCACTCGTCGGGGCGGGGATCACCGGCCTCTACGCGCCGCCAACGGTAGGGCAAGCGGTTCGCGCGAGCGCCGAGCGGGTGATGTCGGCCGTTGGCGAGGTGGTCTGGGTCGAGTCTGAGGCGGCGATCGACGCGGTGACGGCGCTCTCTGGCAGTGGCCCGGCGTATGTCTTCCTCTTGCTTGAAGCGTTACAGCGCGCGGGGGTGGCGCTCGGCTTGTCGCCAGAAGTGGCGCGGCGTTTAGCGATCGGGACGGTGGTGGGGGCAGGAAAACTTGCCGACGCGAGCGCCGATCCCTTTGAGATTTTGCGGGCGCGTGTCACCTCGCGGGGGGGAACGACGGAGGCGGCGCTCGCGGTGCTCTTGCAAGCGGGGTGGGCGCAAACCCTTGAAGAGGCGGTGGCAGCCGCCTACGATCGGGCTCAGCGCCTCGCGAAAGGGGAGTAAGATGGGAATGGGAGCAAGCGCCCTTTTCGACCTCCTCTTCGGCACCCTCTTCAACGGGCTCGCTGCGCTCTTCTGGGTTGCTTTCCTGATGCGCTGGCGGCGGATCTCCTTCTTCCTCCCCGGTGGGGCGTTTGTCTTGACGGCAACCGAGTGGGCGGCACGCCCGCTGCGGCGCTTTCTGCCGCGCACCCGGCTCGACTGGAGTACCCCGCTCTTGGCGTGGGTGAGCCAGATGGCGCTGATTTTCCTCAAATTTGCCCTCTTGGGGCACTTGCCGAGTCTGCCGCTCGTCGGTGTTTTTGGGGTGGTCGTCGTGGGTGGGTTTCTGGAGACCCTCTACGTCTTGGGGTACCTCGTCTTCTGGGTCGTGCTCGCGTCGGCACTCCTCTCGTGGCTGCAGCCGCAGGCGCCCATCGCACCCATTCTCCATGGGCTCGCGGAACCCTTTCTCGCTCCGATTCGCCGCTTCGTCCCAACGGTGGGCGGCGTCGATTTGAGCCCGGTGGTGCTCTTCCTCGCGCTCAACCTCTTGGCGATCGTCGGTGGGGAGTTGCGCTTCTCGCTGGTGCGCCGCTTGTTGGCTGCGTCGGTGGGGGGGTAAGCGGTGGCACTTTGGCAGGAGCATCCCGACGGGGTCGTTGTGACGCTCCACCTGCAGCCGGGCGCCAAACGGAGCGAATGGGCGGGGCAGCACGGCGAGGCCCTCAAGGTGCGCATCGCTGCACCGCCGGTCGAGGGGAAGGCGAACGCCGCACTGTGCGCTTTTCTTGCGGAGACCTTCGGACTGCGGGGAAGCGACGTCACCCTGCGCTCAGGGGAGACGTCGCGGACGAAACGGGTGTTGCTCGCGGTGCCCGCAGCGCGGCGCGGGGAGATCATCGCGCAGCTTGAGAAGTTCGCGCAGGGGTGAGCGGCAGTGGTGTTTGCCAATGACTGGTCGAGCGCCTTCAGGCGGTGGCTCTTGCCTGGTGACTGGTTCGCGCTCGCG
Source organism: Hydrogenophilus islandicus (assembly GCF_054657095.1). Taxonomy (NCBI): domain Bacteria; kingdom Pseudomonadati; phylum Pseudomonadota; class Hydrogenophilia; order Hydrogenophilales; family Hydrogenophilaceae; genus Hydrogenophilus; species Hydrogenophilus islandicus. The sequence continues at coordinate 26,370 of NZ_BAAHXE010000013.1, forward strand.
TGCGGTATCGTAGCCGTTGCCGCTTCCCTCTTGTGGCTGACGCAAGCCGGCGCGCCGACCCACGCGGTGGTGCGGGTCGGCGGGAAAGTCGTCGGCACCTATCCGCTCGACGCGCCGCGCTCGGTGCAGGTCGTCGGGCCGCTTGGCGAGACGGTAGTCGAGATCGCACCGGGCCGCGCGCGGGTCTTGCGTGACCCGAGCCCGCGGCAACTCTGCGTCCGGCAGGGGTGGCTCACCCGTGCTGGGAGTGTCGCAATCTGCGCCCCGAATGAGGTCTCCGTGGAACTGACGGGGCGCGAACGGCTCTTTGATTCGCTCAACTTTTGACAGCGATACGGCTGCGGTCGAAGACGATCTCGCCGTTTCTCACCAGCAGGCCTACCTGCCCGGTGAGTGGCAGCCCCCACCACGGCGTGTTGCGTGCCGGGCCAACGAGCGACCGGTCATTGACGATCCACGGCTGCTCGGGGTCGAAGAGGACGAGGTCGGCGGGCGCCCCCACGGCGAGTCGCCCAAGCTCGTCGCGGCCGACGAGGCGCGCAGCGCGGCAGGTGACCGGCTGCAGCGTCTGCGCGAGCGTCAGCCCCTGCGTTTCGCCCCAGCGCAATACCGTGGCAAGGAGCGTCTCGAATCCGGCCGCTCCCGGTTTGCTCTCCGAGAAGGGAGCGGCTTTGGCATCCGCCCCCACCGTCGTGTGGTTCGAGGTGATCACGTCGATCGTCCCGTCGGCAACCGCTGCGGCGAGCGCGTCGCGATCGCGGCTGCTCCGAAGCGGTGGAAGGACGTGGGTGTGGGTGTCAAACGCCCCAATGTCGAGTTCGGTCATCGCGAGGTGGAGTGCCGAGACGCTTGCGGTGACCGGCAACCCCTCCGCTTTGGCGCGGCGGACGAGCTCCACGGCCCGTTCACTCGAGAGGTTGACGAGGTGGAGCCTCACCCCTGCTTCGCGAGCGAGCTCGAGGAGCCGAGTGAGTGCGACCGTCTCTGCGGCAACGGGAACAGGCGGCAACCCCAAGCGCGCAGCGACCACCCCATCGTGCGCCCCGCCCGGGAGATGGAGGTCAGGGTCGGCAGCGGTAAACCAGACGGGGAGGTCGAAACTCGCGGCATACTGCATCGCACGCAGCAGCGCCAACGAGTCGCGCATCGCGTGGTCTCCTTGCGAGAGGGCGATGCAGCCGGCAGCGGAGAGGCGGGCCATCTCGGCGAGCTGCTCGCCGCGAAGACCGAGGGTGAGTGCGCCCAGCGGCAGAATCTCGACCATTCGGGCGCGCCGCGCCCGCTCCAGCAGCATCGCCACCAACCCCGGTTCGTCGAGCGGGGGATCGGTGTCAGGCGCGACGACCAGGTGGCCAATGCCGCCCGCAGCGGCGCTCATGAGCTCCGCCTCCAACCGATCTTGCCGTTCGAGCACCGGCCCGGTGAGCCGGGCGTAGGTGTCGATGAGCGCCGGCGCGACGACGCTACCTTGGGCATCGACCGTCCAGTCAGGGGTGAACCCCGCGATCGCGACCGGTTGTGCGGGGTCGCGCGACGCGCGCTCCACCGCGACAATCCGCCCGTCGGCAACGGCAACGGCACCAAACCCCTCTTCCCCTTGGGCAGGGTCGACCCAGTAGGCGTTCGTGATCAGCCCTCTCATGCGACACCCCCTGGCGCGACGCCGGCAAGAAGCGTGAAGACCGCCATGCGAATCGCAATGCCGAAGGTGACCTGAGGCAGGATCACCGACTGGGGACCATCGGCGACGCTCGAGGCGATCTCGACGCCCCGGTTCATCGGACCCGGGTGCATCACGATCGCGTCAGGCTTCGCCCGTTTGAGCCGCTCGGGGGTGAGCCCCCAACACTCATGGTATTCGGCGGTGGAGGCGATGAACGAACCGTGCATCCGTTCATTCTGGAGGCGCAACATCATAATCACGTCGACGCCGTCTAGCGCCTCGTCGAGGTCGTAGGTGACGTGCACCCCGAGCTCGCTGAGTGCTTTGGGGAGCAGCGTCTTCGGGCCAGCCACCCGCACCTCCGGCACTCCCAGGGTGGTGAGCGCGGCGATCTCTGAGCGGGCGACGCGCGAGTGGAGGACGTCGCCGACGACGGCGACAGTCAAGCGGGTGAAGTCCTTCTTGTAGTGGCGAATCGTGTACATGTCCAAGAGCCCCTGGGTGGGGTGGGCGTGGCGGCCGTCGCCGGCGTTCAAAACGCTTACATGCTCAAGGCCCCGCTCGGCCAGGTGCTGGGCGATCCGCACCGGTGCGCCACTCGAAGCGTGGCGGATCACGAACATGTCGGCCATCATCGCGCAGAGGTTGTCGATCGTATCCAAGAGCGACTCCCCTTTGGCGGTGCTGCTCGTGGCGATGTTGAGGTTCACGACGTCAGCGGAGAGGCGCGCGGCAGCGATTTCAAAGGTGGTGCGGGTGCGGGTCGAGTTTTCGAAGAAGAGGTTGAAGACGCTCTTGCCCCGCAGCAGCGGCACCTTTTTCACCGCCCGAGCCGAAACTTCGAGGAACGAGTCGGCGAGCGTGAAGATCGTCTGCAGGATCGGTTCGGGCAGCCCGTCGAGGGTCAAGAGGTGCCGGAGCCGCCCATCGGGCGTCAGTTGTAGCGAAGTCATCGGTGAAGCTCCCAACGGAAGGTCTGCTGTGGGGTCAAGAGGAGCTCGAGCCGCGCCGATTCGGGAAGTGGTTCGGGGGTGCGCCACGGGCAGAAGTCGGCGCAGATCGGCAGCTCCCGTCCGCCCCGGTCGGCAAGCGCGGCGAGACGCACCGCCGCCGGACGACCGTAGTCGAAGAGTTCGTTGATCGCAGCACGTACCGTGCGGCCGGTGTAGAGGACGTCGTCGACGAGAAGGATTCGTGCCCCTTCGACCGCAAAGGGGAGCTCGGTAGGGCGAACCTCACGGCGTCCGAGCCCCCGTTGCGCGAGGTCGTCGCGGTAGAAGGAGACGTCGATCACCCCCAAGGGGAGGTGAGGGGCGACGCGGTTGCGGAGCCGCTCGGCGATCCAGCTCCCCCCGGCGTGGATGCCGACCAAGGCGTCGAATTCGCCGAGGTGGGGGGTGATCGCCGCTTGGAGTTCCGCAAAGAGCGCTTCAGCGTCAGGAAGGGGGAAAGGGGTGTCCGCCATCGTTTAGGGCTCCATGAGGGTGAGCGGCGGTTGGCCGTCGCAGAAGGCTTGGAGAATGAGGGCAGCGGCGACCGCGTCGAGCTGCTGTTTGCGCGTCTGCCAACGGGTTTTGCCCGCTTCCCGTAACAGTCGCTCGGCGTGGCTCGAGGTGAGCGACTCGTCGATGAGGGCGACGGGCAACGCGTAGCGGTCGCGGAGCGCTTCGGCAAAAGCGGTGACCGACGCGGCAAGGGGGTGGGGTTCGTCCGAGCGGGGGGAAAGGGGGAGGCCGAGCGCGACGCCGCGAGGCTGCCACTCGCGCACCAAGGTGTCGAGTTTCGTCCAGAAGCGCTCCCAAGGGGTCGCAGGAAGGATAACGAGGGGCGAGGCGATCGCAACCGGAAAGGTCGCGACCGCAACCCCGACGCGCGCTTCGCCGTAGTCGATGCCCAGCCACGTTCCGACGGCAAGTGGCGGCGCAGCTGCGGCGTCAGCCATGTCCCGCGCCTCCAACGAGAAAGCCCGGTCGAACGCCCAAGAGCGCCAGCGCCGCCTCGTAGCGTGCCTCCGGCGGGGTGGCGAAAATGATTTCGGGGTCAGCGGGGACGGTGAGCCAGTCGTTCCGCGCGAGTTCACTCTCGAGCTGCCCCTCGCCCCAACCCGCATGACCGAGGAGGACGAGAAAATCGCGTACCGCATTGCGATCCCCGAGACTCGGCAGAATGTCGCGGGAGGAAGTGAGCGCGAGCTCATCAGGGAGTTTGAGCGAACCCGCCCACTCGCCGTGCGGGCGGTGGAGGACGAATCCCCGTTCGGTTGCGACCGGCCCGCCGAAAAAGACCGGGGTGTCGGCAATCAGCGGGTTGCCGTTCGCCACCTCGACGCGCTCGAAGAGTTGCCCGAGCAAGAGCTCCGTGGGGCGGTTGATGATCAACCCCATCGCCCCTTGCGGATGGTGCTCGACCAGGTAGACGACGCTCTGCCGGAAGTTCGGATCGAGGAGTTCGGGCATCGCGATGAGAAAGTGGTGTTTGTAGCTGACAAAACGTTGCGCCATGATCTCTTCTCATCCTTAGTTGAGGAACGAACGCTCCAGGATCGGGGCAAAAGAGGGGGTTGTGCGCGCCGGCGTCTCGCTTGCCGGGGAGGTGGGCAGGGAGGTGCCCTCTCCCGCCTCTCCCTCTTCAGGCAGGCTGGGTCGCGGCGGATAGGGGTCGGGCGGTGGCAGCTCGAGATAGTGGTATTCTGGCCGACCATCGACCGTCGCGGTCGCAATCCCCGAGGGCATCGGCTGGAACTTCTCGGGGAGACCGGCTAGCGCCGTCTTCATGAAGTCGATCCAGATCGGCAGCGCGGCGCGACCGCCAGTCTCCTTTTTGCCCAGCGGCTTCGGTTGGGGGTAACCCAGCCAGCTGACTGCGACGAGCGACGGGTGGTAGCCGGCGAACCAGGCATCGACCGCGTCGTTGGTGGTGCCGGTTTTGCCAGCAAGGTCGTTGCGTTTGAGCTCGCGGCGGGCAGCAGCGCCCGTCCCCCGTTCGACCACGGTGTGGAGCATCGAGTCGATCAGCCAAGCGTTGCGCGCCGGGATCACGCGGATCCGCTCGTCGCCGGCAACAACCGGTTGCGCTTTCCACAGCAGCGTCCCTTGCGCATCGCGGATCTCGTCGATCAGAAAGGGTTCGATCAGGTAACCGCCGTTTGCGAAGACCGCGTAGGCGCGGGCGAGCGTCCAGGGGCTCGTCTCTCCCGCGCCCAAGACCATCGTGAGGTAAGGGGGGTGGTGCTTCGGATCGAACCCGAAGCGGGTGATCCACTGCTGGGCGTATTGCGGCGTGATGTCATACAGCACGCGCACCGCGGGGAGATTTTTCGAGTGGGCGAGCGCGTCGCGCACCCGCATCCACCCTTCGTATTTGTCATCGTAGTTTTTCGGCGACCACTCGGCGCTCCCGGTGACCTCGCGTCCGAAGGTGATCGGCTCATCTTCGATCCAGCTCCCCGGCATCCACCCCTTCTCGAGGGCCGCAGAGTAGATGAAGGGTTTGAATGCCGAACCGGGTTGGCGGAGCCCTTGGGTGGCGTAGTTGAATTTGGCGCTCTCAAAATCGTAACTGCCGACGAGTGAGCGAACCGCACCGTTCGATGGATCGAGCGCGACGAGCGCCGCTTGGGCGTTCGGCAGTTGCGTCCCCTCCCATTGCCCCTTGTCGTTTTGTCGAATCCGGACGACAGAACCGGGACGGAGCTGCACCGCTTGCGGCGCGCGGGGGGAGAGCGCCGGCTGCCAGAGGGCGAGCCCCTCTCCTTCCAAGGTGATCGTCCGCCCGTTGCGCCAGACCTTGACCGCCTTGGGCGCAACCTCGACGACGACGGCAGTGAGCGCTTCTGGCGCGTCGGGGTAGGCCTCGAGCGCTTCGGCGATCGCTCCGAACTCTTGACGGCGGAGCAGTTCAGCGGGGATCTCCCCTTCAGCGCCGCGGAAACCGTGGCGGCGGTCGTAAGCGATCAGCCCGCGCCGCACCGCAGCCTCCGCCTCCCGCTGCCAGTGGGGGTCGATCGTGGTGTAGACCTGCAGGCCCGCGCTCGTTGCCGCCTCACTTCCAAAGCGCTCGATGACGAACTGACGGACGAGCTCGGCGACGTGTCCTCCCCACGGAATTCGCCCGCCGACCAGGTCAGTGGGCGAAGAGCGGCTGTTTGCGAGCACCAGCGGTTCGGCCAGCGCCCGCTCGTACTGCTCCCCGTCGATGAAACCGGCCTCCTTCATGCGGCGCAGCACATATTCCCGCCGCGCGAGCGCCCCTTCCGGGTTGCGGTAGGGGTTGAGTTGCGACGGCGCTTTGGGGAGTCCCGCAAGCAACGCGCTTTCAGCAAGCGTCAACCCCTGGATCGGTTTGCCGAAATAGGTTTGCGCTGCAGCGGCAAAGCCGTAGGCGCGTTGCCCGAGGTAGATCTGGTTCATGTAGAGGGTCAGAATCTGATCTTTGGTCAGCTCCCGGTCGAGTTTGATTGCGAGAAGCATCTCGTAGAATTTGCGCCAGTAGCTCTTTTCTCGCGAAAGATAGAAGTTGCGTGCGACCTGCATCGTGATCGTCGAGCCCCCTTGCGCTTTGGCGCCCGAAAGGAGGTTGGCGATCGCGGCGCGCGCGATGCCGAGCGGATCGACCCCGGGGTGGGCGTAGAAGTGTTCGTCTTCTGCGGCCAAAATCGCCTTTTTGAGGTGCTCCGGCACTGCGGAGAGATCGACGACAATCCGCCGCTCCTCACCAAATTCGGCAATCTTTTCGCCGTTCTGGGCGTAGATGCGTAGCGGCATTTTAGGCCGGTAGTCGGTGAGTTGTGCGACATCGGGGAGCTCCTGCCAGGCAAAGAGGATGACCGTGGCCAGCACGGCAACCGGGGCAAGCGTCACCGCAAGGAGCACGGCGGACCATTGGAGGAGGCGGCGCATCGATTCTCTTGACAGCAGGTAACAATTCGACGATTATAGCTGCGATAGGGAGAATCAGGCGATTTCCACGGGGCACGGGATGAGATGGCCATTCGCAAGGGGGGGGGTTCAGAGGCGCCCATCAGGAGGGCGCAGGGGTCGATCTCGGCCCTTCGGCGATCAAAGGGGTGCGCCTCACGCGCCGGCTGGGGGCGGTCACGCTGACGGGGGTTGCGGTCGAACCCTGTGAAAAGGGGTGGTACGACCCTGCCGGCGTGCGGAATAGTCAAGCGCTTGCTTGGGCGCTGGCAACCCTCTGCGAAAAGCTCCAGGTGGATCGCATCGTGATGGCGTTGCCCGATTCTGCGGTGATCCAGCGCGCAGTGGACCTCCCGCGGGGGCTCTCGGAGAGCGAAGAGGAGGAGATGGTCCTTGCGGAACTCGCGCGGATGACCCCGATCCCCGTCGAGGAGTTACGGGTCGATTGGCGGCGTTATGGCCCCGGGAGTATCCCGGAGAATGAACGGACGATGATCGTCGCCGCGCGGCAGGAACGGGTGGAGGCGCTGCAGCTACTCGCCGAAGAGGCGGGGGTGACGCTGATCCACTTGGATGTAGCGAGTTTGGCGCTCCGGCGTGCGGCGGTGCGTGCTGGCCTTTTGGACGGCGTCGTCGCGCTGGTCGATCTCGGCGAAGAGGCGATTGAGCTGGCTGTCTGGGAGAACGGGGAGAAACGGTTCGAGCGGGCCCAACCCTTTGAAGCTGCCCGGTTGCGCCGCGAATTGGCGCGTCATCTGCAGTCGAGTAGTGCCGCAGAGACCCTCCTTGCGGAAGGAAACTGGGATGAGACGCTCAAGCGCGAGGTGTTGCAGCCGTTTCTTGCGAAGATGAGCATCGAGATCGCCAATCTCCTGAAATTCTACTTCCATGCGGTCGAAGGGGCGCTGCCCCTTAACCGCATCCTCCTCGCTGGGGGTGGCGCGGTGTTGCCCGGGGTGGTTGCCGCGGTGCAGAGCATGGTGACTCCCCCTGTCGCGTTGTTGCAACCGTGGCAAGGGGTCAAGGGGGTGGGCGCGTGGCAGGCGCAGGCGCCGCGCTTCGCCCTCGCTACCGGTTTGGCTTGGCGGGTAGTGGGATGAACTCGATCGATATCGACCTTTTGCCGTGGCGCGAGGCGCTGCGGGAGCGGCGGCGACAGACCTTCACCGCTGCGTTCGGGGGGGTGCTCATCGCGGCGGCACTTGTTGCCGGTGCCGGCTGGTGGTGGCTCGATCGGCTCCTCGAGCGGCAGAACGAGCGCAACCGCTTTCTCGAGCAGGCGATTGCACAGCTCGACCGCGAACTCGGCGAAATCCGCTCGTTGGAGTCGCTGGTTGCCGGGATCCTCGCGCGCAAGGAGGTGATCGAGGCGCTGCAGTTGCGCCGCGTCGAGCCGATCGTCGTGACCGACGAACTCCCCCGCCTTTTGCCCGAAGGGGTGGCGCTCACGGCGCTCGAGCGCAAAGATGCCGCCGTCACACTCCAAGGGGTGGCCCGTTCCAACGGGATCGTCTCGGAGCTGATGCGTCAGATCGATCGCTCGCCTTACTTTGATGCGGTCCGCCTCATCGAAACGCAGGCCACCCAAGTTTCCGGGCAGAACGGCGTGAAGTTTTCGCTGGCGTTTGCGATCGAGCGGCCTGCGATCGAAGCGCGGATCGTCGCGCCGCCACAGGGAGGAGGGGCGCGATGAAGGAGCGGTTGATCGAGTGGGCGTTGCAGTTTCGCAACCTCGACCCCAACGACCCGGGGCGGTGGCCGCTGCTGCCGCAGGCGACGGTGCTTGCGGTGGTCTTCCTCCTTGCCCTCTTTCTCGCGTGGTATCTGTTGTGGAGCGACCAGGTTGCTGCGATCGAGGCGGCAGTGGCGAAAGAGCCGCAGCTCAAAGAGCAGTGGCTGGCGAAAAAGCGCCAGGCGGTGAATCTTCCGCTCCTTCGGGCGCAGGTGACTGAGGCGGAAAAGCAGTTCGGGGCGCTCTTGAAGCGCCTGCCGAGCAAAGCCGAAGTCGACGGGCTCTTACAAGAAGCCCACCGCTACGGATTGCAGCGGGGGTTGCAGTTCGAGCTCTTTCGTCCCGGGGGGGAGGTGACAAAGGAGTTCTACGCTGAACTGCCGGTGACCATTCGCCTCACCGGCTCCTACCATGCGATCGCCGGTTTTCTCAGCGACGTCTCGTCGATGCCGCGGGTCGTCTCCTTTGCCGACTTCAAACTCGCGCCCGCGACGGGGGGTGAGCCGGGTGCGCCGCTCCTTCGGCTCGATGCGACCCTCTTTGCCTACCGCTATCTCGAAGCCGAGGAGCGGGCGGCAGCAGCGCCACAGGGGCAGAGCGCGCAAGGGAGGCGGCGATGAGTGGGCGGCTGGTTGTGCGGCGCGTGCCGCTCCTCCTTTTTTCCTTGGCGGTTGCCGGCTGTGAGATGACGGTACCGCCGGAAGGGACCGCCGACTTGGCGGAATGGATGACGGAAGCTGCAAGGCCACTCAAAGGGCGGGTGAAGCCCCTCCCCGAGGTGCGGACAGTCGTTCCGTTGGCGTACGCGGCGTATGAGCTTACCGACCCCTTTGCGTTGGAGCGTTTCCACCCGGCGCCTCCCCCGCCGGCGAAAGGAGCGGATCACCCCGGGCTCCCCGGGCCCGACCTTAGCCGTGAGCGCGAGCCGCTCGAGGCGTTTGCGTTTGAGGATCTGATCCTCCGGGGGGTGATCGAGCGGCAGGGGGCGCGGTGGGCGTTGATCGTCGCACCCGACGGCCGCCTCTACCGTGTGACGGTGGGGAACTATCTCGGACGCGATTTCGGACGGATCACCGCAATCACGCCGAGTGAGAAGAGAGGGGAGAGGGTGTGGCGCGTCGTGGTGACCGAGTTGGTCCGCGACGACGAGGAGCGGTGGCAAGAGCGGAAGCGGGAACTGGTCAGCCAGGGAAAAGGTGAGTGAGGGAGTATCGCATGGGGCGAACGGGTGTCAAGGGAGTGCTCATCATTGGGGCGATCTGGCTTGCGACGGCTGCGCACGCGGCTGCGCTCACGGGAATCGAACTCGTCGAGGGGGGGGATGGGCGCGCGAGTCTGCTCCTCTCCTTTGACGAACCCCCGTCTGCACCGGCCCACTTCCAGATGGGGGCGCCGGCGCGGACGATCCTCGATTTCGTCGACGCAAAGAACCAGTTGGGGCGCTCCGAGCAGAAGTTCGCCCGAGGGGGGCTTGACCGTGTCTATCTCGTCGAGTCGGGAAAACGGCTTCGTGTGGTGCTGACACTCAGTGAGCCGGTTCGCTACGAAGTTACGCCAACGGCTTCCGGGTGGCGGGTCGATTGGCAGCGGCAAGCGCCAGCGGCCGTCGACCCCGTTGCGCAAACGGTCGCAGTTCTGCCGGCCGACAAGGTCAAGGAGACCCCAACATCGGGTAGCGCAGAGGTGCGTGACGTCGATTTTCGCCGCGGCGAGCGCGGTGAGGGGCGGATCAAACTGACCCTCTCGGGGGAGAACGTTTCGCCCGATTTGAGCCGCAGCGGTAACCAGCTGGTGGTGCGCTTTCCCCGGGTGCGGGTGCCCGCGCCGCTTCAGCGCCGCTCCGACGTCGCCGATTTCGGTACCCCGGTGCGCCTCTTTCGCCTCGAGCAGCGCGGCGAAGATGGCTACCTGACCGTGGAAGGGAAGGGCGAGTGGCAACCCACCGCCTACCAGGCCGATACCACCTTTGTCCTCGAGATTGCCGAGCCGCCGAAAGAGGAGGAGAAGGGGGTTGCCGCGGCGTTGAAACCGAAATACAGCGGCGAGCGGTTGACGCTCGACTTTCAGAACGTCGAGATTCGAGCGCTTTTGCAGGTACTTGCCGATTTCAGCGGCTTTAATATCATCGCGTCGGACACGGTGCAGGGGAGTATCACCCTGCGCCTCGTCGATGTGCCGTGGGATCAGGCGTTGGACATCATCCTTCAGGCCAAGGGGCTCGACAAGCGGCAAAACGGCAACATCATCTGGGTCGCTCCGACTCAGGAGATCGCCAAGCGCGAACAGGAGCGGTTGTTGGCGATCAACGAGCAGATCGAAAAAGGGGTGCTGCTCACTGAGTCGTTTCAGGTCAATTACCACTCTGCTGCTGAGGTCCATAAGATGTTGGTCGCCGGGAGCGGTGGCGCAGGGTCCGGTGGCGGACCAGGCGGTGGCCAGGGGGGCGGGCAGGGCGGTGGCGGCTCGTCGCACACTCTTCTCTCGCCGCGCGGTTCGGCGACTTTTGATGCGCGCACCAACAAGATCTTCGTCACCGACGTCGAAGAGCGCCTTGCTGCAGTCCGGGCGCTCCTCAAGGAGATCGACGTGCCGCCGAAACAGGTGGTGATCGAGGCGCGGATCGTCGAGGCGACGACCAACTTTGGCCGCGAAATCGGTGCCCGTTTAGGGGTTGATGACGCGCGCATTCGCAGCCTCGGGGGTGGGGCGCTCTTTACCGTAGGGCCCTTCAACTGGCCAAACAAGCCTGGGGCGACGGTCAGCAATACCAACTACGGCTCTTTTGCCGTCTCGATCTTCAACAAGTCGCTCACCCGCTTCCTCAACCTTGAGCTCAATCTGGCCGAAGTCTCGGGAGAGGGGCGCGTCATTTCGAGCCCCAAGATCATGACTGCGAACAACGTCAAGGGGCGGATCAGCGTCGGCGATGAGATTCCCTATGTCACCCCCTCTTCGACGACCCAACCCGCGACCGTCTCGTTCAAAGAGGCCGCGCTCATTCTCGAAGTGACGCCCCAGCTGACACCCGATGGACGGGTCCGGATGGCGGTGCAGGTGGAGAAGAACCGTGCCGATTTTACTCGCCAGGTCCAGGGTAATCCGCCGATCCTGAAAAAACAGGTTACGACCGACGTGATCGTCGAAAATGGCGGAACCGTGGTGTTGGGGGGATTGTTTGAAGAGAGCGAGGACCGCAACGAAAACAAAGTGCCGTTCTTCGGCGATCTTCCGGTTATGGGCAATCTCTTCAAAAATACGGCGCGCAAGGCGCAGCGCACCGAACTGATGATCTTTCTCACCCCGCGGATCGTGAGCGACGATTTGCGCCTGCGCTGAGGTACACTCCCGCGTTTCTTCAGTGCGGTGGGGCCGGCGTGGAACCGATCGTGTTGGTGGGCATGATGGGGGCGGGAAAGACGACGGTGGGCAAAGCGCTCGCTGCGCGGCAGGGCTGGACCTTTGTCGATGCCGACGAGCTCTTGGCGGAGCGCGCCGGTGCACCGATCCCGCTCATTTTCGAGGTGGAGGGTGAGGCAGGCTTTCGCGAGCGGGAGTCGAAGCTCCTTGACGAGCTGCTCATGCGCGACGACGTCGTCATCGCCACGGGGGGCGGAGCGGTCGTGCGGGCGGAAAATCGCCAGAAGTTCAAACGGCGCGGGATTGTCATCTATCTTGAAGCACCGCTCGAGGTGCTGTGGGAGCGGCTGCAGCACGACCGCTCGAGGCCGCTCCTCCAGGTCCCTGACCCGAAGGCACGCTTGGCGGCGCTCCTTGCTGAGCGGGATCCTTGGTATCGCGAGGTTGCCGATCTGATTGTGCCAACGAGTTCGGGGCGGCTTGCGGCGGTGGTCCAAGAGGTCGAGGCGGCATTGGCCGCGTATGGTCTTGTGTTGCGGAGTGTGGCTGATGCGAACCGTTACTGTTGAACTGGGCGACCGATCCTACCCGATTCTGATTGCCGAGGGGATCCTCTCCCACGGGGAGCTCCTGCTCCCCCATCTCCCTCAACCCCACTGCCTGATTGTTTCCAATACCACCGTGGCGCCGCTCTATCTCGAGACGCTCAAGGGTGCGCTCACCTGCCACGGCGTTGCCGTCGACGCCGTGATCCTTCCTGACGGCGAGCGGTACAAAAACTGGGAGACGATGCAGCGCATCTTCGACGCGCTCGTCGCTGCGCGCGCCGAGCGCGAGACAACGGTGATCGCGCTGGGCGGGGGGGTGATCGGTGATATGGCCGGCTTTGCCGCCGCCTGCTGGCAGCGCGGAGCGCCGTTTATTCAGGTGCCCACCACCCTCTTGGCGCAGGTCGACTCCTCGGTCGGAGGAAAGACGGCGATCAACCACCCGCGCGGCAAGAACCTGATTGGCGCCTTCTACCAGCCGCGGGTCGTCATGATCGATACCGCAACACTCAAGACCCTTCCGCCGCGCGAATTGCGTGCGGGGCTTGCTGAGGTGATCAAGTACGGCTTGATCCGCGACGCGACCTTCTTCGAGTGGCTCGAGCATCGGATCGAGCCACTGTTGGCGCTCGATCCCGAAAGTGTCGCAATCGCAGTCGAGCGCAGCTGCCGCAACAAAGCGGAGGTGGTCGCAGCCGACGAGACCGAGCGGGGGATCCGCGCGACGCTCAACTTGGGCCACACCTTCGGCCATGCGATCGAAACGGCGACGGGGTACGAGAGCTGGCTCCACGGCGAAGCGGTCGCGGCCGGGATGATGATCGCCGCGGAGGTGTCGCTCCGCTTGGGGTGGCTGAGCGAAAACGCCTGTGCCCGGATCGAAGCGGTGCTGATGCGCGCCGGCCTTCCGGTGAGAGGTCCCGCTCTAGCAACCGACGAGGTGTGGCGCCTCATGGCAGGCGACAAAAAGGTGGTCGGCGGCAAAATCCGCTTTGTGCTGCTGCGCGACATCGGTGACGCGGTCGTGACCGCGGCGGTGCCCCAAGCGGTGGTCGACGCGGCACTCGCTGCCCGTTTGGGATAGCCCTCTTCCCGCTTCCTCTTTGCCGTTGCGGCCGAACGGCTTGCGCTCCTTTGGGGTTTTGAGTAGAATCGCTCTGTCGAGTCTTCTAGTCTTATAAAAGACATAAGACATAACATTTGTCGTGTGCACCAGTCCGGAGATCGCTATGTTAGAAGCCTATCGCGCCCATGCTGCCGAACGCGCTGCGCTCGGTATCCCGCCGCTGCCGCTTTCCAAGGAGCAGACGCTTGCGTTGATCGAACTCCTCCGTAATCCTCCTGCGGGAGAAGAGGATTTTCTCGTGGAGCTCCTCACCCATCGCGTCCCGCCGGGGGTGGATGATGCTGCGAAGGTCAAGGCCGAGTTCCTGGCCCGGGTTGCAAAAGGGGAGGAGAAAAACCCCCTGATCTCCCGGGAGCGGGCAACGGAACTCCTCGGCACGATGTTGGGGGGGTACAACGTCGCGCCGCTCGTGGAACTCTTGCAAGACGAGGTCGTGGGCAAAATTGCCGCGGACGCGCTTAAACACACGCTCCTCGTTTTCGACGCTTTCAACGATGTCAAAGCGCTTGCCGATGCGGGGAACGCCAATGCGCAGGCAGTGCTGCGCTCCTGGGCGGAAGGGGAGTGGTTCACGAGCCGCGAACCGGTTCCGCAACGGATGACGATCACCGTCTTCAAAGTGCCGGGTGAGACCAACACCGACGATCTTTCGCCCGCGCCCGACGCCTGGTCGCGTCCCGACATCCCGTTGCACGCCCTTGCGATGCTCAAAAACCCTCGCCCCGGAATCGAACCGGACGAGCCCGGCGTGCGGGGTCCGATCAAGCTCATCGAGTCGCTGAAGGCCAAGGGGCATCCTGTCGCCTACGTCGGCGATGTGGTGGGTACCGGTTCGTCGCGCAAATCGGCGACCAACTCGGTGATCTGGTGGACCGGAAAGGATATCCCGTTTGTCCCCAACAAGCGCTACGGCGGGGTCTGTCTCGGCGGCAAGATCGCGCCGATCTTCTTCAACACCCAAGAGGATGCCGGTGCGTTGCCGATTGAGATCGACGTCACCCAGATGGAGATGGGCGACGAGATCGAACTCGAGATCGATCACGACACCGCAGCGGTCAAAGCGTACAAGAATGGTCAATTGATCGCCGAATCGCGGCTCAAAAGCCCGGTGCTCCTTGACGAAGTGCGCGCGGGCGGACGGATCAACTTGATCATCGGCCGCAACTTGACGGCGAAGGCGCGCGAAGCGCTCGGGCTTCCCCCCTCCACCCTCTTCCGGTTGCCGCCGCAGCCGAAAGATACCGGCAAGGGGTATACGCTCGCGCAGAAGATCGTTGGTCGCGCTTGCGGCTTGCCGGAAGGGAAAGGGATCCGCCCGGGGACCTACTGCGAACCGCGCATGACGACGGTGGGTTCCCAAGACACCACCGGCCCGATGACGCGCGACGAGCTCAAAGATCTTGCCTGTTTGGGGTTTACCGCCGACCTCGTGATGCAGTCGTTCTGCCACACCGCGGCCTATCCGAAGCCCGTCGACGTCAAGATGCACAAGGAGCTCCCCAAATTCATCACCGAGCGGGGTGGGGTGAGCTTGCGGCCGGGTGACGGGGTGATCCACTCGTGGTTGAACCGGATGCTCCTCCCCGACACCGTCGGCACCGGGGGGGACTCCCACACCCGTTTCCCGATCGGCATCTCCTTCCCCGCCGGTTCCGGGCTCGTCGCCTTTGCGGCAGCGACCGGTTCGATGCCGCTCGACATGCCCGAGTCGGTCTTGGTGAAGTTCAAAGGGACGATGCAGCCCGGGATTACCCTGCGCGACCTGGTGAACGCCATTCCCTACTATGCGATCAAACAGGGGCTCCTCACCGTTGAGAAGAAGGGCAAAAAGAACATCTTCAACGGCCGGATTCTTGAAATCGAAGGGCTGCCTCATCTCAAAGTGGAACAGGCGTTCGAACTCACCGACGCTTCGGCCGAACGCTCGGCAGCGGCCTGCACCGTCAAGCTCGACAAAGAGCCGATCATCGAGTACTTGCGCAGCAACATCACGCTCCTCAAGTGGATGATCGCGAACGGCTACGAAGACAAACGGACGCTCGAGCGGCGCATCCACAAGATGGAGGCGTGGATCGAAAATCCGGTCCTGTTGGAACGGGACGAGGATGCCGAATACGCGGCGGTGATCGAGATCGATCTCAACGAGATCACCGAGCCGATCGTCGCCTGCCCCAACGACCCGGACGATGTCAAACTCCTCTCGGAGGTTGCAGGTGATCGGATTGACGAAGTCTTCATCGGCTCGTGCATGACCAACATTGGCCACTTCCGCGCCGCAGCGAAGGTGCTCGAAGGGAAAGGGGAGATCCCCACCCGGCTCTGGATCGCCCCGCCGACCAAGATGGACGAGATGATCCTCAGGGAAGAGGGGGTCTATGGGGTGCTGGGGCGCGTCGGTGCGCGGATCGAGATCCCGGGTTGCTCGCTCTGCATGGGGAACCAGGCGCAGATCCGCCGCGGAAGCACCGCGATGTCGACGTCGACCCGCAACTTCCCGAACCGTCTCGGGCTCGACACGCGCGTCTATCTCGGTTCAGCCGAACTCGCCGCCGCTTGTGCGCTCCTCGGGCGGATCCCCACGGTGGCCGAATACATGGCGTTGATGGAGCCGGTGAACGCCGCTGCGGCCCAGATCTACCGCTATATGAACTTCGACCAGATCCCTGAATTTGCGGAGGTGGCAAGTACCATCGCCGCCTGATCGTCGCGTGACCTGTACGCAAAAAGGGGGGCATCTGCCCCCCTTTTTTGCGTAGAATGGAAAGATGACCGCGAATACCCCCTCACCGTCAACCTCCGCGTTGGAACTCCTCTGGAACCGCTTGCAAGCGCAGGGGGAGTTCCCGGCGCTCGCGCGCAGCGTCGACTTGGTGACGCAATTCACCCACTCGGACCAGGCACGAATCGACGCGCTCGCCGACGTTGTTTTGCGCGATGTCGCTTTGGCGACCAAAGTTTTGCGCCTGGCGAATAGCGCAGCCTACCGAAGGAGCGGAATGGCGGAGGTGAGCACGGTGTCGCGTGCGCTCCTCCTCCTTGGCTTTGAGACGGTCCGCAATCTTGCCCTTGCGAGCGCGGTGATTGCCCGCCTGGGCGAAACCGACCCGGCACTCGTCAAGGAGTTGGCGCGGGCACTGGTGGGGGCCCTCTTCGCCGAAGCGATCGCCCCCCATTTCCGGGTCAAACGCGAAACCGCCTTTTTGGGCACCCTTCTGCGCCACTTGGGGACGTTGCTGGTCCGTCACTACTTCCCCGACGAGGCCGCCCAGATCGACGCTTGGGTTGCGGCTGGAAAACCCGCAGCGAAAGCGGAACAGGAGGTCTTGGGCGTCAGCGCTGCTGCGTTTGGGCTTTTTGTCGCGAAAATGTGGGGGTTGCCGAGCAGCGTGCAGAGTGCGATGGAACCGCTCACGGGTCGTCCGCCCGCGCAGTGGGACGGGAACTCGCCGGAGGCGCTGCGCTGGCTCTGTGGCGCGGCGCAGAGCGCTGCCCAGGTTGCAAGCGAAGAGGGGAAGAACCTTGCAGCAATCAAGGGCGAAGTGACCGCCGCGTTTCCCTTCCTCACAGGAATAGATCCCCCAACTTGGCAGAGCGTTTCCGAGGCGACAGAAGAGGCGGCGGTTGCATGGTGGAGGGTCCTCGTCGGCCAAGGTTCTCCTTTTGTCGCGCTCGGAAACGCACCCCTGCCGCAGCGGGCAACGGAGGAGAAGCGGAGCTCGGGGAGCGTCGCCGGTGCCACCCCAGCCCCCGCCGCTTTATCCTCTGAAGCGGCCCCTTTGCCGCAAAATCCCCACGCGCCGGTCCATGCGGAAGAGGCGGCGCGACGTCTCATCCTTGGTCTCGAGGATCTTGCGCAGACGCTCCTCGAAGGGCAACCGCGCGCGGCGCTTCTCTACCTGGCGTGCGAACTGGTGTGGCAGGCGCTTGCGTGCGAGCGGGTTCTTCTCCTGCGCTGCTACCCCTCGGCGTTGCTTCCCGAGGTGGGCATTGCCCCGGAGTGGAGCGAACTCCAAGAGACGGGGGCGATTCCACTGGCTGAAGGGAAGAGTGTCCTCCACCTTGCCGTGGCGCAGGGGGTCGACATCGAAATCGACGACCGCGCCGACCCAAAGATTGCGGCGAAATTCCCGCCCCCGTTCAACCGCTTTCCCCGCGGCCGCAGCGTCCTCCTCTTGCCCCTGCGGGTCAAAGGGGCGAGCGTCGGCTTGATCTACCTCGATAAACCACAGCCGCAGCAGCTGAAGCTCCCGAAAACCCTCAAGCAGCTGGTGCGGTTGTGGCGCAACCAGGTTGCGCTCGCGTGGGGGTTTTCCGCTTCTGCAAGCGGCTAGACAGAGCGGCGAGACTCGAGCCTCCTGCCGGTCAGCCGCTGACGCTGACCGCCCCCCCCTGCAAAGCGCCCAGCACAGGGTGGCGTAGCGCTTGCCGCGCGCAGTTACTGCGCGAGCGGAATCAGCAAGATCTCAACCCGGCGGTTTTGGGCACGACCCTCAGCAGTAGCGTTGCTCGCAATCGGACGGGTGCTTCCGAAACCGACCGCTTCGATCCGTTTGGGATCGACCCCGTGCTGCATCAGGTAACTCGCTACCGCATGTGCCCGGTTCTCGGAAAGCGTCTGGTTGAACTGGGCGTTCCCCGTCGCATCGGCGTGCCCTTCGATGCGAATCAGCGTATTGGGATACTGCCGAACGCTCTGCGCGAGCTGATCGAGCACCTGCATGAAGCGCGGTTGCAGTTGGGCGCTGCCCGTCGCAAAGGTGATCGCCTCGGGTGCCTGAAGGCGGATCGTATCCCCTTGCCGTTGGATCTCCACGCCACTATTGGCGAGCTGCTGCCGCAGTTGCGCCTCCTGCTGGTCCATCTGGTGGCCAATCGCGCCGCCCACCACTGCGCCAATCGCGGCGCCAATCAGCGCCCCTTTGGTGCGATCCCCTTTGCCCGCGACGACATTGCCGAGTACGGCCCCCGCTGCCGCACCGGCGGTTGCCCCTTTGGCGGTGTTGGCGTGCTCGCCCCCATACGGGTTCGTCGTCACACACCCGGCAAGAAGGGCAGAGGCGAAAAGGGCAAAAGCGCCCGGATGGAGTCGAGTGCTTCTGTTCATGGCGTTGCTCCTTGAGGGGAAGAGGGGAAACGGTTGCAGAAACGGATCTCTTCGCCATAAGGGAAGAAATCTTCGACCACGCCTCGCCGGATCCGCTCCTGCGCCTGTTGCCAGAACTGCGGCGTCAAGAGGTCGCGGTGGTGCTTGAGAAAGATCTGACGGATTTTGGGGTCCCCCAGCAGGAAGGTGGCGAACTCTTCGGGAAAGACGTCGAGCGGCCCGGCGGAGTACCACGGTTCGTCGCCCATCTCCATCTCGGGATAGGGGGCTGGGGGGATCGCGCGAAAGTTCATATCGGTCATGTATTCGATCTCGTCGTAGTCGTAGAAGACAACCCGCCCGTAACGGGTGACGCCGAAGTTCTTCCACAACATATCGCCGGGGAAGATGTTGGCGATCGCGAGCTCCCGGATGGCGTTCCCGTATTCGATGATCGCCGCTTCGGCCTCTTCCGGGGTGGCCGTCTCCAGGTAGAGGTTGAGGGGGGTCATCCGCCGCTCGATGTAGAGGTGTTTGATCACCAGCTGCTCGTTGATCTCCTCGATGAGACTTGGCGCCTCACGCTTCAGTTCGGCAAGGAGCTCTGGCGAGAAGCGGGCGAGGGGAAGCGCGACGTGAGAGAACTCGAGCGTATCGGCCATGCGGCCAACCCGGTCGACCTGTTTCACCATATGGTACTTGCGCCGGACCGTCGCGTGGTCGATGTTTTTCGAACTGCCGAAACGGTCTTTGATCACCTTGAAGACGTAGGGAAACGACGGGAGGGTAAAAACCAGCATTACCATCCCCTTGATTCCAGGCGCGATGATGAACTGGTCGTTCGAATGGCGCAAGTGGGCCATCAGGTCGCGGTAGAACATCGTCTTGCCTTGCTTACCCAGCCCCAACATCGTGTAGAGCTCGGAGCGGGGTTTGTTGGGCATGATCGAGCGGAGGAACTGGACGTAACCGGAAGGGACCTCCATATCGACGAGGAAGTAGGCGCGCGACAGCGAAAAGAGGACAGAAATGCGCCACGCCTCAAAAATGGCGGTGTCGATCACCAGTTTCCCATTTGCGCCGTGGCGAACCGCGAGACAGAAGGGGATCTCGTCGTGGCCGTTGATCCCTTTGCCAATGATGTACGCCGTCTTGTTGCGATAGAAGGGAGAGTAGAGCACCTGAATCTGGGCATTGACCTCCATCTTCGGCCATTTCCCCCCGAGATGCTCCTCAAGGGCGCGGCAGATGTACCCGATGTCGCGGTCGAGGTCGTCAAAGGGGCGTTCCCAGTCGAAATCCTCGATGATGCGGCGAATGGTGGCGCGTAACCCCCCCTCTTTGGGGTAGTAGCTGGTATAGACCGGCGGGAACGACTCGATGTATTCGGTCGAGATCGCCGGCCGGGCAAAGATATACTGGTTGTTGAAGTAGCTGCGGTCGAGGATTTTGGTGGTGACCGAGTTGAAAAAGGTCTCCGCCAGTTCCGGCTGCTTGTGGTCGATCAGGTGGTCGATGTAGAAGAGCTTCACCGCGCGCCAGGTGGCGTCGTCGAGCGTCGTGATCGGGAAGTGGGCGCGCAACCGCTCAACGGTCTCGGCGACGCGCTGGTCGTAGAATCCGACGCGGTCGCGCACCAGCTCCAGCTGTTTTTGCCAGTCGCCCGCTTCAAAGAGCTCTTTGGCGCGGGCGCTTGCGGCGCGAAAGATCCGGTAGTGGCGGTCGAACCCTTCGATCATCGTCCGCGCCATCGCTTGGGCAATCGCCTCTTTCTCATCCGGGATGGGATGATCCATCAGTATCTCCCTCAACGTTTATTTATTCGGTGAGTATAGCGGAAGCAACCGGGTTGACGGATAATAAAGGCTCCAAACACAAGGGAGTGAACCTGATGAGCTACGAGAAAATCCAAATTCCTGCCGGTGGGCAGAAGATCGTGATGGGGCAACCGATCCCCGACCAGCCGATCGTCCCCTTCATCGAAGGGGATGGCATCGGGGTCGACATCACCCCAGTGATGCGGGCGGTGGTCGATGCCGCCGTCGCGAAAGCCTACGGCGGCAAGCGCAAGATCCACTGGATGGAGGTCTATGCCGGCGAGAAGGCGACGCGCGTCTATGGCCCCGATCAGTGGCTGCCCGATGAAACGCTCGCGGCGCTCAAAGAGTTCGCCGTCTCGATCAAAGGGCCGATGACCACCCCGGTGGGCGGGGGAATCCGGTCGCTCAACGTGGCGCTGCGGCAGGAGATGGACCTCTACCAGTGTGTCCGGCCCGTGCGCTATTTCAATGGGGTCCCTTCACCCCTCAAGCACCCGGAACTGGTCGATATGGTGATCTTCCGCGAGAATACCGAAGACATCTACGCCGGGATCGAGTGGCCCGCGAAATCGGAAGGAGCGCAGAAGGTCATCAAATTCCTGCAGGAAGAGATGGGGGTGAAGAAGATCCGCTTCCCCGAGAGCTCCGGGATCGGGATCAAACCGGTCTCGATCGAAGGGACGAGCCGGCTCGTGCGCGCCGCGATCCAGTATGCGATCGACAACGACCGCAAATCGGTGACGCTCGTGCACAAAGGCAACATCATGAAATTCACCGAAGGGCTCTTCCGTGACGTCGGTTACCAGGTGGCGAAAGAGGAGTTTGGCGCCCAGCCGATCGACGGCGGCCCGTGGTGCCGTTTCACCAACCCGAAAACGGGCCGGGAGATCGTCATCAAGGATTCGATCGCCGACGCCTTCCTGCAGCAGATTCTGCTTCGTCCTGCCGAATACGACGTGATCGCAACGCTGAACCTCAACGGCGACTACATCTCCGACGCGCTTGCTGCCCAAGTGGGCGGGATCGGGATTGCCCCGGGGGCGAACATCGGCGACCACTACGCGGTCTTTGAGGCGACCCACGGGACCGCGCCGAAATATGCGGGGCTCGATAAGGTGAACCCCGGGTCGCTCATCCTTTCGGCCGAGATGATGCTTCGTTTCTTCGGCTGGAAAGAGGCGGCCGACCTCATCATCGCCGCGATGGAGCGGACGATCAACGACAAGATCGTCACCTACGACTTTGCCCGCCTGATGGAAGGGGCGAAAGAGGTCTCCTGCTCCGGCTTTGGGCAAGCGATGATCGAACGGATGTAAGTTTCGCGTAAGCATTGATCATTACGCTATAAGCCATCGTCAAGGGGTCTCCCCTGGCGATGGCTTTTTTTCTGGTAACCACAAAGGAGGTTGAGATGGACAAATCGCCTGATGCTTACTGGAAAGCGACATTGCGCCTCATCAGCCATGCTGTAAGTTTTGTTTAAGTTGTAATTCCTACATTGCGCTCTGCAGCAATATCTCTTGCAACCAAAGTCTGAGGAGCAAATCGATGCATGACGACGTTTACGAGAAAATTCGGGCCAATCCGAAATACCAGCAACTAGTGAGCACTCGTAATAGATACAGCTGGATCTTGACGATCCTGGTGCTGATTGTCTATTACGGCTTCATAGCCTTGGTAGCCTTCAACAAGGCCTTCCTGGCTACTCCTCTGCGGCCTGGCGGAGTCACTACCGTGGGCATTCCCATCGGCATTGGCGTGATCCTGTTTACGATCATCATCACCGGTCTCTATGTCCGTCGCGCCAACACCGAGTTCGACGCGCTCAAGGAAGAAATCATTCGGGAGGCAAAATAATGGCAAAGACCTTTAAGCAACTGGCTGGCCTCATTGCCCTGTTGGCTGCCGGCGCTGCGTATGCCGCCGGTGCCGATCTCGGTCAGGCTGAAAAGCAGGCCACCAACTGGACGGCCATCATCATGTTCGGCATCTTCGTCGCCGCCACGTTGTACATCACCAAGTGGGCCGCCGAAAAGACGAAGTCTGCAGCCGATTTCTACACTGCCGGCGGGGGTATCACCGGTTTCCAGAACGGTCTGGCCATCGCCGGTGACTACATGTCGGCTGCTTCCTTCCTCGGTATTTCCGCCGCCGTGATGGCCAATGGCTACGATGGCCTGATCTACTCGATCGGTTTTCTCGTCGGCTGGCCGATCATCACCTTTCTGATGGCGGAGCGCCTGCGTAACCTCGGCAAGTTCACTTTCGCCGACGTCGCCGGTTACCGCTTCAAGCAGACCCCGATCCGTGCCTTCGCTGCGACCGGCACGCTGGTCGTCGTCGCCTTCTATCTGATCGCCCAGATGGTCGGCGCCGGTCAGTTGATCAAGCTGCTCTTCGGTCTGGAATACTGGATGGCGGTGGTCATCGTCGGCGTGCTGATGATGGTTTATGTGCTCTTCGGCGGTATGACCGCGACCACTTGGGTGCAAATCATCAAGGCTTGTCTCTTGCTCGCTGGCGCCTCCTTCATGGCTTTCATGGTGCTCGTCAAGTTCGGTTTTAGCCCGGAAGCGATGTTTGCCAAGGCGGTCGAAATCAAGACCCAACTGGCGGCCAAGGAACTGCTCGCCGAGGCCCTGAAAACCAACCCGAACGCCACAGCGGAATCCGTGGCCGCTGCTGCGCAGGCCAAGGGCTTATCGATCATGGGGCCGGGTAACTTCGTGAAGGATCCGATCTCCGCCATCTCCTTCGGCATGGCCCTGATGTTCGGTACTGCCGGTCTGCCGCACATCCTGATGCGCTTCTTCACCGTGCCGTCCGCCAAGGAAGCTCGCAAGTCCGTGTTCTGGGCAACCACCTGGATCGGTTACTTCTACATCCTGACCTTCATCATCGGTTTTGGCGCCATCGCCTTCGTGCTGTCCGACCCGACTTTCCTCGACGCCAAGGGCGCGCTGAAAGGTGGCGGCAACATGGCGGCTATCCATTTGGCCAACGCTGTCGGCGGCAATGTCTTCCTCGGCTTCATCTCCGCAGTTGCCTTCGCCACCATTCTGGCCGTGGTTGCCGGTCTGACCCTCTCCGGTGCTTCAGCTGTCTCGCACGACCTGTACGCGACCGTGTTCAAAGAAGGCAAGGTCGACTCCGCAACCGAACTGCGCGTTTCCCGTATCACCACTGTCGTTCTCGGTATCATCGCGGTGGTTCTCGGGATCGCCTTCGAGAAGCAGAACATCGCCTTCATGGTCTCTCTGGCTTTCGCCGTCGCTGCCTCAGCCAACTTCCCGGTCCTCTTCATGTCCGGGCTGTGGAAGGACTGCACGACCCGCGGTGCCGTGATTGGCGGCTTTCTAGGGCTGATCTCCTCGGTTGTGCTGACCGTCGTTTCCCCGTCCATCTGGGAAGCCGTCCTGGGCAATCCGAAGGGTTCAGCTTTGTTCCCCTATACTTCGCCAGCGCTCTTCTCCATGACCATCGGCTTCGTCGGTATCTGGCTGTTCTCCATCCTGGACAACAGCGAACAGGCTGCCAAGGAACGTGCGCTTTACCCGTATCAGGAAATTCGTTCTGAAACCGGTGTTGGTGCCGCAGCTGCCAGCGCCCACTAATCCATTCGATAAAGTCAAGTCAAGTGCTCAAGCCCGGGTTACGCCCGGGCTTTTTTATGGTGTGTCCGGTAAGGAGAAGAGTTAGGCCAACGCAAGGCCCAGGTAGATGATGTAGAGCGCACCGTTCACCCACAGGTGCCAAAGGCGCAGCCGGCCGCGCTGAAGCAAAATCCTCATCCAGAGCGCGGCCACGAAGGTGATCACCACCCCCGAGAGCACGGCGCGTTCCGGCGCCCAGGGTGTGAGCGTGATGCCGATGGCGGGCAGCAGCGTGCCCTGGAACACCATGGCACCGGTGATGTTGCCGAAGGCGAGGGTGTCCTTGTGGCGGCGGATCCAGAGGATGCTGTTTACCTTCTCCGGCAGTTCCGTGGCGATGGGCACGATCATGAGCGAAAGCAGGAGAGGCGAGATTCCCATCACACGCGATGCTTCCTCCACGCCGTGGATGAAGCCTTTGGCGCCGCCGATCAGAAGGCCGAGTCCGAGGGCCAGTTGCAGCAGGATGATGGGCAGCGTCTCTGGCAGGCCGAAGCGGGCAAGAAACATCCTTTTATGGGCCTCGGTCCCATGCCCCTCCTCCACCAGCCGCGCCGAGGCACGGAAAGTCAGCATGAGATAGACGAAATAAATGGTCACCATCGCCGCGGCCAACCCCACCCGCACGGCGGGGAGTTCGTGCGGCACGAATAGTGCCACTGCGGCAAGCCCGAAGGCCAGTAGAAAGAAGTCCAGATCCCGTTCGAGCCCCGTACGCTCCGGCGTGAAGTGACCCTGCGGGCCG
This sequence comes from Hydrogenophilus islandicus, assembly GCF_054657095.1. NCBI lineage: Bacteria > Pseudomonadati > Pseudomonadota > Hydrogenophilia > Hydrogenophilales > Hydrogenophilaceae > Hydrogenophilus > Hydrogenophilus islandicus. The sequence continues at coordinate 51,013 of NZ_BAAHXE010000013.1, forward strand.
CGACGAGCAAGCACCGCCACACTCATCAAGAAGAGCGACAGGGTGGACAACATAAGGGGCGCCCCCAGGATGGCGCCTACGCCGATTTCTTCGTTGACACGCTGGTTCGTGGTGCCGCCGAAGATGGCAAGCAACGGCACCAGGGTTTCCGGCAGCGCCGTTCCCACCGCGGCGAACACCGAGCCGGTCACACCCTCGGAGATGCGCAGCCGTTCGCCCAGATGCTCGAGAGCGTTGGTGAAAATCTCCGCCGCCACCAGAATGACGAGAAGCATGAGGGCGAGTTGGGCGAGGATCATCGATTTCGTTCGCAGTGAGTGTCGCGACCCGTGGGATTATAC
>NZ_BAAHXE010000014.1:0-47624 GCF_054657095.1 Hydrogenophilus islandicus
AGTTACGGTGGCGCGCGTGAACTCTAGCGCAACTGCAACGGGTTCGCCAAGGGCATTGAGGCTGTGCGTGGGCTATAATCGCAGTTTTTTCAACGCGCAGAATCGATGGCCTCTTTGACCGACGAAATCGCTCGTCGCCGGACCTTTGCAATTATCGCTCACCCCGACGCGGGGAAGACGACCCTCACCGAGAAGCTGCTCCTCTTTGGTGGCGCCATTCAGATTGCCGGCGCGATCAAGGCGCGCAAGGCCGCCCGCCACGCCACCTCCGACTGGATGAAGGTCGAACAACAGAGGGGCATTTCAGTCACCACCTCGGTGATGCAGTTCGAGTACAACGACTGCGTCTTCAACCTCCTCGACACACCAGGCCACCAGGATTTCTCGGAAGACACCTACCGGGTGCTGACGGCCGTCGACGCTGCGGTGATGGTGATCGACGCGGCGAAAGGGGTCGAGGCGCAGACGATCAAACTGCTCGAGGTGTGCCGGTTGCGCAACACCCCGATTATCACCTTCATCAACAAACTCGACCGCGAGGTGCGCGACGGCTTTGACCTCGTCGCCGAGATCGAGGATATCCTGCAGATCTCGTGCGCGCCGGTCACCTGGCCAATCGGGATGGGGAAACAGTTCCGCGGGGTCTTTCATCTGCTTGAGGAGCGGGTCTACTGTTTCACGCCGGGGACCGAGCGGCGCGTCGAGCTCGAGGTGATCGCGGGGGTCGACAATCCCCTGCTGGACCTCCGCTTTCCGGGTGAAGTCGCCAAATTGCGTGAAGATGTGGCGCTCGCACGCGAGGCGCTCCCGCCGTTTGCGTTGGGCGAGTTTCTCATGGGGCGCCAGACGCCGGTCTTTTTCGGCTCGGCGGTGAACAACTTCGGGGTGCAAGATGTCCTCGACGCGTTGGCCGCGTGGGCGCCGCCTCCGCAACCGCGCGACGCGGGGGTGCGGACCGTCTACCCCGACGAGGAACGCTTTACCGGTTTCGTCTTCAAAATCCAGGCGAACCTCGACCCGAAGCACCGCGACCGGATGGCCTTTTTGCGCGTCTGCTCGGGGCGCTACACCAATGGCATGCGGGCGTTTCACACGCGGCTCAACCGCGAGATGCGGCTCAGTAACGCGGTGACCTTTTTGGCGAACCGGCGCAGCGTCGAAGAGGAGGCTTACCCAGGGGACATCATCGGGATTCCGAACCATGGGAATCTCCAGATCGGCGACACTCTCACCGAAGGGGAGTTGCTGCAATTCACCGGTATCCCCTATTTTGCCCCTGAGCTCTTTCGCGCTGCCCGGCTCAAGGATCCGCTGCGCGCGAAGCAGCTCCACAAGGGGTTGAAGGAGTTAGGCGAAGAGGGGGCGATCCAGGTCTTCGAACTCGACGGGGGGCAGCTGATTCTGGGCGCGGTCGGCGCGTTGCAGTTTGAGATCGTCGCCGAGCGGCTGCGCAGTGAATACCAGGTCGAGGCGCTCTTTGAGCCGGTCGAACTCTACACCGTGCGCTGGCTCATCTTCCCCGACGAGGCGACCCGCGCGCGCTTTGTGCGCGAACAGGCGATGCGCTTGGCGACCGACGTCGACGGTAATCTCGTCTATCTCGCCCCGAGCCGCTACAACCTCGAGCTGACCCAGGAGAAGTACCCCGAGGTGACCTTCCGCGCCACCCGCGAGCATCGCCAGGTTTTTTGACCGCAAACGGACCAAAGAGCCAATTTCTCGGGGAAAGCCCCCCGCCGGGGTGGTTGCCCAGCAAAAAGAGACCGCCCCAGCGGGGCGGTCTCTCTCGTCTAACCGAAGCGCAACGCGCCTCCGGTCACTTCATCTTCTGCACCTCTTTGTAAGTACCCCCTTCGACCTTGAAGAAGGCGTAGCTGCCAGGAACGTCGCCATGGCTATCGAACTCGTGGTCGCCCGCAGCCCCCTTGTAGTCGATCTCTTTCCCTTCGGCAAGGAGCTTCTTCGCTTTCTCCCATTCGCCCGGCAGGATCGGCTCACCCGGAGCGGTCGCGACCGCGCGCAACGCCTGGGGCAGTTTCGCCTTGTCGCCTTTTGCCGCCTCGAGCGCCAGCGCGACCAGCATCGCCGCGTCGTAACTGGTTGCAGCGAAGGTGGCGTTCGGGTCGAGCCCCGCTTTGCGCGCCGCTTCGGCAAATTTCTGGAACGCGACCCCCTCTTCGCCGACCGGCGCCGAGACGTAGAAGTTCTTGAGGTTCTCTTCGCCCAGGGTCTTGATCAGATTCTCGTCGCGCATCCCGTCGGCGCCGACGTACTGCTTGAAGAAGCCGTTTTCGATCGCCTGACGCAACACCGTCATCCCTGACGCGTTGCCGTAGTCGAAGAGCACCAGCGTATCGGCACCCCCCTTCGCGAGTTCAGCGAGGTCAGAGCGGTACGACGGCTTCTTGTCCTCGTGACCGCGGAACTGGGTGATCGTCCCCCCTTTCGCTTCGAACTCGGCCTTGAACGCTTCGGCAAGTCCCTTGCCGTAGTCGTTGTTGATGTAGGCAACGGCGACCTTCTTCACGCCGCGCTCGAGGAGCGTCCGCGCGAGCGCCCGCCCCTGGAAGTCGTCGGAGGGGACGGTGCGGAAAACGAGATCCTTGTCGTCGAGGTCGGTGATCTTGGGCGAGGTGGCGGAGGAGGAGACGACGAGCACCCCCGCGGGGATCGTCACCGAGTTCACCGCGGCGAGGAGCGCCCCCGAGCAGGCGGGGCCGACGGTGGCAACAGCCCCGAAGACATTCACCGCTTTGGTCGCGGCGTCGGTCGCGACCTGCGGATTGCACCCATCGTCAAACTCCTGATAGACGATCTTCCCTTTTGATAGCCCCCCTGCGGCGTTCACTTGATCGAGCGCGAGTTTCATCGACGCGATCATCGCCGGGGCCATGCCGGCGATCGGGCCGGTGATTCCACCCAACAGGGCCACTTTGGCCTCCTGGGCGAACGCCGCGGCCGACGAACCAATGAAGCCCGCAGCGATAAGGGATGCAACGAGTCGCGAACGGTGTGTCATGATGACCTCCTTCTGTGGTGAAAAAAACGATCGAACAGCCGTATGATTGTAGCAATAAAGAGCGATTCAGGAAGTGGGGCGGCTGCTCCCCTCCGGGAGCAACCCTTCCGGGCGCCAACGCAACACCAGCTGCAGCATCAACCCGATCACGAAGACCCGGATGTACTTCGCCTGAGTGGCGATATCGGCGGGGAATTTGTCGGTGAGGAGTTCCGAACCTGACCAGATCACCCAGATGATCACCGCGCCCAAGAGCGCCCCGCGGTTGTTGCCCGATCCGCCCAAGATCAGCATGATCCAGACGAGGAAGGTCACCATCATCGGATCGATCGCCTCCGGGGTGATCGCGCGCATGAAGTGGACATAGACGGCGCCGGCAAGCCCCATGATCGCTGCACCCACAATGAAGGCTTCGAGGCGGCGCGCTTCGACGTTTTTCCCCATCGCCGCAGCGGCGTGTTCGTTTTCCCGGATCGCCCGCATCATCCTTCCCCAGGGCGCCGCGAGTTGCCGCTCAAGCGCCCAATAGACCAGGAGCACCAACCCCCAGGTGAGCGCCAGGTAGGCAAGCTGCGACCACTCGTAGGGAAGATCGCCGAAGGGGCGCGGAATGCCGGTGATCCCGCGCACCCCCCCTGAGAGACGATCTTCGGTGCGCAAAACGAGGCGAATGATTTCGGCGACGCCAATCGTTGCAATCGCCAGGTAGTCAGAGCGGAAACGGAGGGTCACTTTGCCGATCGGCCACGCGATCGCTGCGGCTGCGACCATCGCCGCGATCCAACCCACTGCCGTAGGCAGCCCCCATCCCATGATCCGGTCGGGGACCGGCGGCGCGGTCATGAGCGCCGAAAGGTAGGCGCCGACGGCGAAAAAGCCCGCAATCCCGGCGTTGAAGAGCCCGGCGTATCCCCACTGGACGTTGAGGCCGAGGGTCAGGAGCGCGTAGATCCCGATCAGCACCCCCATGAAGATCGCGTAGTTGAGGAGTCCCAGCGTATCCATTTCAGAGCACCTTCCCTTTGAAGATCCCTTGCGGCCGCACGAGCAAAATCAGGATCAGGATCACGAACGCGGTGGCCATCTTGTATTGGCTGGGGAGAATCAGGACCGAGAGCTCCTCCACCAACCCGATCACCAAGCCCCCCACGACCGCCCCTTCGACGCGGCCCACCCCACCCAGAATCGCTGCGGCGAACATCGCCAAGAGCGCCGACCACCCCATCATGGTGTTGAGTTCGGTATTGATCCCGAGAAAAAACCCCGCCGCAGCAGCAAGCGCGCCCGCGATGATCCAGGTGAGGCGCGTCACCGCTTCGTTATTGACGCCGCAAAGCCGCGCGAGCTCAGGGTTATCCGACATCGCGCGCATCGCCTTCCCCCAGCGGGTAGAGCGGAGAAACAGCATCAGCATGATGACCATCACCGCAGCGGTGGCGAAGGTGGCCAGCTCCCGCGGGCGGACCATCACCCCACCGAACGACTCGGCGCGAACGATCCCGCTCGCATAGACCTGGGGATCGACGCCCCAGACGACCTGAACGACCGAACGGATCATCAGCGCGACGCCGAGTGATGCCATCACCGTGAGGATCTTGGGGCGCGTCTCGAGGTGGCGGTAGAAGACCCGGTCGATCGCGACCGCCACGCCCGCCGTGATCGCCATTGCCAAGGGGAATGCGGCCCACGGCGAGAGGGCCATCGTGGAGACGAGTCCCAACGTCAGGTAGGCCCCCAGCGTCGCCATATCGCCGTGGGCAAAGTGGGCGTAGCGGAGGATACCGAAGATCAGGGTAATGCCGATCGCCCCCAGGGCGTAGATACTTCCCGAGATGAGCCCCGGGATGAGGTAGAAATTGACTAGTTCCAATGCACTCATCAGCCGCTTCCTCTTAGCCCCCCAGGAACATCTGGGCGATTTCCGGGTCGTTCAACAGCGCCTGGCCGGTCCCCTCGTGACGGTTCGCACCGGTTGCGAGCACATAGCCGCGGTCGCAAAAAGCGAGCGCCTGTTTCGCGTGCTGCTCGACGAGCAGGATCGCCACACCCGTTGCGCGCACGTCGCGGCAGATCTGGAAGATCTGCTCCATATATTTCGGCGAGAGCCCCGCGGTCGGTTCGTCCAGCAGGAGCAACCGGGGGTTCAGCATCAGCGCCCGCCCCATCGCCACCATCTGCCGTTGCCCACCGGAGAGGCTTCCGGCAAGGGTGTTCCGTTTGGCCTTGAGGTCGGGAAAGAGGGTGTAGATGCGCTCAAACGCTTCGGCCTTCACCGACGGGGCGAGAAAGGCACCCATCTCGAGGTTCTCGTGCACCGTCATCTCGGCAAAGACGTTCTTCACCTGCGGGACATAGGAGATCCCGCGGCGCACGATCGCGTCGGGCTTCCAGCCGGTAATATCCTCCCCTTCGAAGAGGATCGCCCCGTCGCGAATGCGCACCAGGCCAAAGACCGCCTTCATCGCCGTGGATTTGCCCGCGCCATTCGGCCCGACGATCACGACGATCTCTTGGGGGTGAACGGTGAGCGAAACGCCGTGGAGAATGTCGGCGTCGCCGTAGCCGCCCCGCACCTGATGCATCACCAGCACCGGCTCCGGATGGGAGTCCAGGGGTTTGGCCGACGCGCGGGGGGTTGTCTCAAGGAGCGTCATGCGTTGCCCTCCTCAACCGTCAGCTCTTCGATCTCGGCAATCGCCGCTTCGGTCTCCGGGTGGACCGTCTCGCCCAAGTAGGCTTCGAGCACTCGCGGGTCGTTGCGCACCGTGGCGAAGTCGCCCTCGATCAGCACCTTTCCTTCGGCCATGCAGATCACCGGGTCGCAGAGTTTGGCGATCATCTCCATATCGTGTTCGATGAGGATGAAGGTGTAGTTCCACTCGCGGTTGAGGATCTGGATCTTCTCCTCGAGTTTGCGCAAAAGCGTCCGGTTGACGCCGGCAGCCGGCTCGTCCAACAGCACCAGTTTCGCGTCGGTCATCATCGTCCGTCCGAGCTCGAGGAGCTTCTTCTGTCCGCCGGAGAGGTTGCCGGCGCGCTCGTTCATCACGTGGGTGAGCTCCAAAAACGCGAGCACGTCGATCGCCTTTTGCCGCACCTCGGCCTCCTTGCGCGCGACTGCGCGCGGCGCAAACCAGTTGGCCCACAACTGCTCGCCGTTTTGCCGCGGGGGGACGACCATGAGGTTTTCCAGAACCGTCAGACGGGGAAATTCGTGGGGAATCTGGAAAGTGCGGACGAGCCCGCGGTGGAACCGCTCGTCGGTTCTGAGATGGGTAATCGTCTCACCGGCAAAGCGGATCGTCCCTGCGGTGGGGCGGTAGGCGCCGGCAATGACGTTGAAGAGCGTCGTCTTGCCTGCGCCGTTGGGGCCGATGAGGCCGGTGATCGTTCCCTCTTCGACCTTCAGCGTCACTCCGTCGACCGCGCGAAAGCCGCCGAACGCCATCACGATCTGCTCCAATTCCAGCAGCGCCATTTTGTCTTCTCCGTGACGATTCTGCCAATGGTACCGCGAGCCGATCGCCGAGGCGAGTGGGGTTTACCCGAAAGGGGGAAGGGCAAAGCGTCGCGCCGGCTGCTAAAATGGCCAGAGTATCCTGGTCGGATAAGAGGGGCAACAACGATGGGCTGGTTCGACTGGTTCCGGAATCTTCGTTTCTTCCGCGGCAAAAAGATCGATGAGATCCACGAAGAGGATCTCGATTTCGAAAAGTGGCGGTCGGCCCACCGCCAGTGGCGCGAGCGGCTCAATCGGGTGATGAAGGGTGAAGAGGCGATGCCCGACATTGCCGTCGTCGAGGTCGACAACCGGTGCGATCTCGGCAAGTGGCTCCACGGTGCGGGCGTTCGGCTCTACGGGGAGTTGCCCCTTTTTCAGGAGCTCCTGAAAGAGCACGCGGCGTTCCACCGCGCGGCAGCGCAGGTGCTGCGCCATTGGCAGGAGGGGGATGAACGAGCCGCCCGGCGGTTGTTGAACGGCGAGTACGAGATGCGCTCGATGCGGGTGATCGCCGACCTTACAGAGCTTGAGCGGATCGTTCTGGAACGATGAGCGCAATCCCCCTTCGCACGTGGCGGGAGCGGTGGGTGCAGGTGCTCCTCTTTGAAGCGGGGGGGCTTGCGGTCGTCACCCCCCTCTACCGCTGGGTCACCGGCGAAGCGTGGGGGGAGTCGCTGGGGCTCCTCGCGCTCCTTTCACTCATCGCCACCCTCTGGCAGGCCGGTTACAACGCCGCTTGCGACGCGCTCGAGGCGCGGTGGGCGAAGCGCCCGGCCCATCTGCGCCCGTGGCGGTGGCGGGTGGCGCACGCCGTCGGGTTCGAAGTGACCCTCTTTCTCCTCACCTGGCCGGTAATCACCCTCTGGACCGGTTGGTCGCTCTGGGCCGCAGCGGCCGCCGACGTGGCCCTCGCGCTCGTCTATGCGCTCTATGCCCTCATCTACCACAAGCTCTTTGACCGCTGGCGGCCGGTGACGAGCGGCGTCGCTGCCCGAGTGCCCTCATGAGAGTCGAGCGCGACGTCGACCTGAGCGGCTACCACACCTTCCGCCTGCCGGCACGGGCCGCCGAGCTCGTCGTGATCGAAGAGGGAGCCGACTTTGCCGCGTGGCGCGCCATTCGCCGCGCTCGGCCGCTACCCGAAGTGGTGGTGGGGGAGGGGAGTAACACCCTCTTTGTCGCCAATTTTCCTGGGCGGGTGGTGCGCATCGATACCCGCGGCTGGCGGGTTGTCGCCGAGTCGCCAGAGGAACGCTTCATCGAAGCGGCTGCGGGCGAGCCGTGGGCGCCGTTCGTCGCCGCGCTCGTCGCCCGCGGTTGGGGGGGGCTCGAGAACCTTGCGGCGATCCCCGGAACCGTCGGTGCCGCGCCGGTGCAGAATATCGGCGCCTACGGGCTTGAGGTTGCGGAGCGGATCGACGCAGTGACGATCCTCCACCGCGTCACTGGGGAGACGCGAATGCTCCCTGCCGCGGCGCTCGGTTTCGGTTACCGGACGAGTTGGTTCAAAACAGAGGAGGCGCGCGACTGGCTCATCACCGCGGTGCGCTTTCGCCTCCCGAAGCGCCCGACTGTGCGTGCCGATTACCCTGATCTCCAGCGGTGGTTTGCCCAGCAGCAGATCGATCCGACGACGCTGCCTGCGGATGCTGCAGTCCGCGCCCTCTTTGAGGTGGTAACCGCGGTGCGGGCCGCGAAACTCCCCGACCCGAAGGTGGTCGGCAACGCCGGGAGCTTCTTTCTCAACCCGATCCTTACCGAGGAGGAGTGGCAGGCGCTTGTGGCGAAAGCGCCGGGCGTTCCCTCCTATCTCCTCCCCGACGGGCGGCGGAAAGTTGCCGCGGCGTGGTTGATCGAGCAGGCTGGGTTGAAGGGGGCACGCGAAGGGGGTGCGGCGATCGACGGGCGCCATGCGCTCGTGATGGTCAATCTCGGCAACGCCACGGGGCGCGACGTCTGCGCGCTGATCGATCGGGTGCAGCGCGAGGTGAGCGCCCGATTTGGCCTCTGGCTCGAAACCGAACCGCGGCTGGTGGGGGATGTGCCCGGGGCGTGGTGAGCTCCTCGTTACACCCCCCAGACCACGGGCTTCTTTTCGGCGAGCGCGTGCTTCATCATCTGCAAAAGGGGCCACGCGCGCTGGTGAAAACCGACCGGCAAGGGCTTGCCGCTCGCCTCGGCCTCCGCTTCCGCCTCGGCAAGTTGCCGCCGCTCCCGTTCCCGGTCGGCTTCGCACGCCGCTTCGAGCTTGGCGATCGCCTCGGGGAGCTGCTCGGGGGTGAGAATCCCCCGCTCCGGCGCTTTGCCTAAGAGTCTCAGGATCGGTTCGGCGTGTTTGCGGTACATGATCACGTCGGCGTCGGCATCCGAGCGGAAGGTGATCAACAGCCGGTCGCTCTCCATAAGTAGGCTCCTCCTCCTGTCGTGCGCTGCTTACGCTTCCCGCGCGCGCTGCGCCATTCACTCGCTGCTACAGCCCCTTCACGGCATAGATGCCGGGGGCGTTGCGCCAATACCCTTTGTAATCCATCCCGTAGCCAAAGACGAACCGGTCGGGGATCGTGAGGCCGGTGAAGTCGGCCTTCCAGCCGGGGCGCGCCTTGCGGTCGTGGGCCTTGTCGCACAGCACCGCGAGCGAAACGCTCGCTGCTCCCTCGGCCTCGAGCCGTTCGAGGATCGCTGCAAGGGTGTGCCCCTCATCGAGGATGTCGTCGAGCACGAGCACGTGGCGTCCAGCGGCCGCCGCGGTCGGTTCGACCCGCCAGGTCAGCGTCTGCCCTTGGGTGGCGTGGCCGTAGCGCGTTGCGTGCAGATAGGTGACCTCAAGGGGAAAGAGCAGGCGCGGGAGAATCTGCCCGGCAAAGATCACCGCGCCGTTCATCACCACATAGACGAGCGGCGTTTTGTCCGCGAGTTTTTCGGTGATCTCGGCTGCAAGGCGGTCGATTGCTGCATCAACCGCTGCGCGGTCAGCAAGGCACTCAGCCTCCTGCCACACGCGCCACAAGGGATGGTCTGAAGGGAGCGTTCCATTCATCACTAGAGTCCGCCACAAACGTTGCGCCATTATACGGAAAGAGGAGAGAGTGGTACCATTTTGCTCGATTGATCAACATAAGGAAAGGGACGTGGCGACGACGGCAGAAGCCTTTTTGCGCTTGGCGCTTGCGCGGCAGGCGCTCCGTTTTGGCGAATTCGTCACCAAAGCGGGACGCGTCTCCCCCTACTTCTTCAACTCCGCCCATTTCGACGATGGGGCGTCGTTCGGGGCGCTGTGCGGCTTCTACGCCGATGCGATCGTCGCGTCGGGGATCGCCTTCGACGCCCTCTTCGGCCCCGCCTACAAAGGGATTCCGCTCGTCGCGGGCGTCGCGATCCGCCTGGCGGAACGCGGGATCAATCGCCCGTTTGCCTTCAACCGCAAAGAGGCGAAAGACCACGGCGAAGGGGGCAAGCTCGTCGGTGCGCAGCTCACTGGCCGGGTGTTGATCGTCGACGATGTGATCTCGGCCGGCACTTCGGTGCGCGAATCGGTGGCGCTCATTACCGCAGCAAACGCCACCCCTGCCGGCGTGGTGATCGCGCTCGACCGCGAAGAGCGCGGGCAAGGGGCGCGCTCGGCGGTCGCGGAGGTCGAGGCGGAGTATGGCATTCCGGTTATCGCGGTGGCGCGGTTGAGGGACCTGTTGGCGCTTCTGAAAACCGACCCGACGCTTTCAGCCCATTGGCCGGCTGTTGCCGCGTACCGGGAGCGTTATGGGGTAGGGGGGTAGGCGATGGTGTGCTGTGGGGCGATTCGATTCTTGGGAGGGGCGCTTTGCGCGCTCCTGCTCGCAGGGTGTGGGACGCTTGGGAATGACCCTGCGCGGCAAGCAAACGCGATTCGCGCCACACTCGAGACGAGCGACCCAACTGTGCAAGGGGAGCAACGCCCCCCAGCGGCTACTTCGACCCTCTCGCCTGATCTCCTGCGGCTTCTCGCGCAACCCTCGGCTGCAAGCAGCCTGGCACCGCGCACGAGTAGCGAAGCGCGGTTCGACGTGGCCGTCTCTGGCACCTCGGTACGCGACTTTCTCGTCGGCCTTGCCCAAGGGACGGGGCAGAATATCGTCGTCCATCCTGAGGTCGGCGGTGTGATCGACCTCACCCTCAAACAGACGACGGTTGGCGAAATCCTTGCCGCGCTGCAGAAACTCTACGGCTACGGCGTGGAGCGAGAGGGGAACAGCTACTACGTCCTGCCCCCGCGGCTCGAGACCCGCACCTATCCGCTGAGCTACCTCAACGTGCGCCGCGCTGGAAGAAGCGCCCTCACGATCTCCTCGGGGCGGATGCCGACTCTAGGGAGTGGCCGCACCACAACCACCACCAACGACACTTTGACCGCAGCCGGTGGCGTAGGCCAGCAGACAGGGGTAGTGACCGGCTCATTCACCTCGCCGAGCGGCACCCGTCTGGAAGCCGACACCGAAAACGACTACTGGCAAGAGCTCGCCCACTCGCTCTGCCTGATGCTTGGCCTCACCCCCACCGCGGCAGTCCAGGGGGGGGTGGCCCCACGGGGGCACACCGTACCTACGGTTGCAGCGACCAGGTGCGCGCTGAGGCGGGGCAGGTAAATGCCCCGCTGCGCGAAATCGGTCGCGGCGTCACCCTTTCGCCCGTGGCGGGGTTGCTCGTTGTGCGCGCGCTCCCCAATGAGCTCGCGATGATCGAACGCTACCTCAAACGGGCTCAGGAGAGCGTCCAGCAGCAGGTGATTCTCGAAGCGAAGGTGATCGAAGTCGAGCTCAAAGACGAATTTCAGAGCGGGATCAACTGGGCAAAAATCGCCACCTGGAACAAAGGGCAGGATGGCGCGCTCTTTGGCCAGACAGGGGGCGGAACCCTCTTTGATACGGGGCGTTCCGACATTCGCGGCGCGCAGGGTAACCTCAACCCGTGGAACTTCACCCGCATCGACAGCACCCAAGCCTCTGCTTTCGGCGGCGTCTTCTCGGCGACGCTTGCCCTCAAAGATTTCAGCCTCTTTCTCGAGCTCCTCAAGACCCAAGGCAATGTCCAGGTCCTCTCGAGCCCTCGGGTCGCGACCCTCAACAACCAGAAAGCGGTGATCAAAGTGGGGCGCGACGACTACTTCGTCACCCGCGTCGCCTCAACCACCACTACCACCACTGCGACGACTACCGCCTACCCTGAGGTGGAACTCACCCCCTTCTTCTCTGGGATCGCGCTCGATGTCACCCCCCGCATCGACAACGACGAGATCGTGATGCACGTCCGCCCGATGGTCACCGAAGTGACCGAGCGGCAGGTGACGGTGCGGGCATTTGGGAACGATCAAGTGATCCCCACCGCGCAAGCGCGGGTGCGCGAAACCGACACCGTCGTTCGGGCAAAAAATGGCCAGCTCGTCGTGATCGGAGGGCTGATGCAGGATCGGGGCGAAAACCGCCGCGCCCAGGTTCCCCTTTTGGGGGATATGCCGATCGTCGGTGAACTTTTCAAGCATCGCTATAATGTCTCGAACAAATCGGAACTGGTGATCCTCATCCGCCCGATCGTCGTCGATCGCGCCGAGGTGTGGCAGCGCGACATCGACGCGGTGGCTGAGCGGATCGAAGCGTCTCCCGTCCAAGAACGACCCGACCGGTTAAGGTGGTAAAGGGGAGAGAATGAGCGTACTCCTTGAGGCGCTCACGCGCGTCGAAGCGCATAACGACGCTGCGGCACAAGCGCAGCAGGAGGCCCAGACGCTTGCGCGCGCGACGACTACCCCGCGCGATGCACCTGCGCGAAGCCTCATCGTGCGCATAGGTGCCCCCTTTGTCGCGCTCGGGGTACTCGCCGCGCTTGCTTACCCCTTCGTGCGTGAAAGGTTATTTCCTTCGCGCGTTCCCATTTCTCCAGAACCACCTTCACCCGCCGCTCTCTCTTCGCCTCCCCCATCCGCGACGCCGGCTGCGCCACTCCAGGGTCCCCGATCCGTCCCCGCTGCCTCGCGACCCCAAGAGGGGGCCGAAAAGCCTTCACCTCTCCCCGTTTCCTCCATCATCGCCGCAGAAGTCGGGCAGGTCGATCGACCCCCTGCGGCCCCTTCCGCACCAGAGCGCGCGAGCTCGCAGACAGTCGCACCCACGGAGCCTACTACCCACACTGCACGAGCGGCATCATCTCATCACGCAGCGGCCACCCCATCCGCCGTTTCCGTGCCACCCCCTGCTTCTGCAGAACCCGTTCCACCCACCGCCGCGCCGCCTGCTGCCACCCCTACTCCCAAAGCAGACACCCCCGCTCGCCTCTCGGTCACGCCCGCAAACAGCTACCGCTACCAGCGCGCGTGGCGAGCGTGGGAAGAGGGGCGGCTCGAGGTTGCGCGCGCGGAGCTCGACACGCTCCTTGCCGCTGAACCGAACCACCGCGAAGCGCAGCTCCTGCGCGTCTTGGTTCTCGACGCCCTTGGGGAAGAGCAAGCGGCGCGTAGTGCGCTTGCCGCGCTCGAAGCGGCCGCCCCGAACCCCCTCGACCCCGCGCTCGTCGAAGCCCGCGCGCGGCTCCTGCTCCGCGCCGGTGCCCTCGAGGAAGCGCAGACGCTCCTGCAATCGGCAGTCGCGCACCGTCCCGAGTCGCGGCCGCTCCTCGCTCTCCTGGGGGTGACGGCGCTCGCGCGGGGCGATGGGGCAACGGCCGAACGCACCTACCAGACGCTTGCCACGCTGGAGCCGACCGAGCGGCGCTGGTGGCTCGGGCTCATCGCCGCGCTCGAGGCGGAAGGGAGAAGCGGTGAAGCTCTGGAACTCCGCCGCCGCTTGGCTGAGCGCACAGCGGACGGCGTACCACTGGGAGAGTAACATGAACCGTCGCCTCTCAACCCTCTTAGCTTTTTTGCTCCTCGTCACAACGCCTCCCCTCTGGGCGGCAACCTTTACCGTCGGCACCTGCGGCGGAAACCCCGGCTACACGACCGTCGAGGATGCGATCGCCGCGGCGAAGGGCCAAAACAGCACCGGACCGCACGAAGTCGTCATCTGCCCTGGTACCTACACGCTCACGGCGACGCAAATTCTCAACTGGCAAGCCACGGGGATGACGATCCGCTCTTCCACCGGCAATCGTGCCGATGTCACCCTCAAAGCGAACGGAAGGCTTTTTGAGACCCAAACGGAACGAATTACTTTTGCCGATTTGACGTTGGAGAGTCGGGATTACGAAACCGTCAGAATCGTCAACTGGTCCTCTAACATTACCTTTCGCAACGTGCTGCTCAAAGGGACAAAGGGGATCACAACCGGTGACGTCGGGCCGGTGACCTTGACCGATTCCCGAATTGAGGCAAGCACGAACGGCATTGAGGCGCAAAAAGTGGGTGGGCTTGTGATGACCAACACCCAAGTCATCGCCAATACCGCCAACTGGACTGCACTGTGGATCACCGAAATCTACGGCAACTTTGCTCTCACCGACGTGACGATGACCGCCGGAACGGGGATCTCCGTCGGTAACGGCAACGGCACCACAGCGAAGCTGCGCAACATCGAGATCAACGCTACCTATGGGAGGGGCATTACCATCAGCAACACGATTCTCGAGCTCACCGCAGACCCTGGGAGAAAGAACCGCATCACCGCCGTCCAGGAGGCGATTAGGATGCGCGATGATGTTGGCCCCTTCGTCGTCGAGGAGGCACTCCTCAGCGGCCAAGCCGGGATCAGTATCCCCAACAGCTCCGACAATGTGTGGGGCGCCTGGCGGGTCAAGCGGACGGAGATCACCGCAACCCAATACGGTATCCTCGGCAACGGGAGATCGGGCGGCACCAACCCCGTGATCGAAGATGTCACCATCACTGCAGGCTGGTTCGCTCTCAATTGGCTGAACGGTTACAACATCACCATCCAGACGAGTGGCTCTACCCCCAACCGCTTCACATCGACGAGCAACCACGCGATCTATGTCGCGAACGGCGGCGGCCTCACGGTGCGCAACTCGGTGATCGAAGGAGGGAAGGCAGGGATCTACATCGCCAACGGCTGGAGTGACTATACCCTCACCGGCAATATCATCCGCACAAACGAAGAGGGGGTCTACATCACAAGCGGGGCAGACAACGGGGTGATCACCTCAAACCGCTTTGAACGGGCGGGCGGCTATGGTCTCTATCTGGGGAGAAATGTCTTATGGGGAACGGCGCGCGTCGCTGAAAACTGCTTTTTCACCGCGAACACCGCATGGAACAACTACTACAATTCCCGCTTTGACAACGGCAGCCGCGGCAACTACTGGGGCAGCTGGTCTGACGGGTGTGCAGACGCCAACAACGACGGCATCTGTGACGCGGCCTACAGCGTACCTGGCCCTGCAAGTGCGAGAAAGTATGACACCAAACCGCTCAAAACCTGTCCGCCGTTGCCCTCGACTACCGCGCTCGACCACATCCAGATCGAAGGGGACGGCAGTGGCCTCACCTGCCTTCCCGAGACGATCACTGTGAAAGCGTGTGCAAACAGCAGTTGCACCACCCTCTTCCCCGACCCGGTCACGGTGACCCTCACCGCCGACAACGGCGCGACCCTCACCCCCGCCTCTCTCACCTTCACCGGTCAGACGACGGTCACCTTGCGCAAAACCACCCCGGGTCTGACCACGCTCGCGGTCACTGCCGCAACCCCCGCCCCTACGAACGCAACCCAATGTAACTGGGGGAGCTGCACGGTGAACTTTGCCGACGCGGGGCTCATCTTTACCGAGGTAGGGAGTACGAGCGCCGTGTCGATCCCGACACAGTTGAGTGGCAAGCGTTTTTCGCAAACGGCCGGGACAGACCCGAACACCGACGCCCCCACCCGCTACGCCCTCCGCGCCGTTCGCAAAGACGATCATACTGGCGCGTGCCAAGCAGCGGTTGCGGGCCCGCAAAGCGTGACCTTGACGACCCGCTGCGTCGACCCCGGGAGTTGTACCAGTCCTACCCGGTTAGAGGTCAATGGCACCCCTGTTCCCAATCCGCTCACCCTCACATTCGACGCGAACGGCACCGCCACGCTCGGCGAACTCACTTACCGCGACGCCGGTCGGATTCAACTCCAGGCGTCGCTCACCGTAAACGGCGTGCAATTGACCGGGGTGACGAATGAGTTTGTTGTTATGCCGGTGGGGTTCTGCGTCATTTCAGATGCGCCAACCTGCGCGACTCCCAATGCCTCATGCCCGAAAGGGAAAAAAGCGGGGGAATATCCGGTGTCGATCACCGTTACGGCAAAACAGTGGGAACGGGTCAATGACGACGACCTCTGTGTCGGTAATGACGTCACGCCGAACTTCCCCATTGCACTTTCTTCCTGCCCGTCGGCGAGTGGCTCAATCGAACTGAAGGCCAAATGGGTGGGTGGCGGGAGTGGCTACCAAGATACCCAATTTGTCGATGGCAGCGGAAAGGTAGAGAGTCTCTACATCTGCTCTAATAGCAGCAATAGCGGTCCTTCGATAACCTTTTCCGCAGCAGTGGGCGATGTGGGCGTCTTCAAATTTACCGCGACCCTCGAGAAATATCTCGATGTTGCTCCTGATGTGGTGAAGAAAGTGACCGGCACGACCAAAGACTCCTACGGCCGCTTCTACGCACCGCGCATCAGGCTCAGCCAGAAGGCAACCTTGCAACCCGGTTGGGGGGTGGGCGGAAAGTTCGTCTATTTCGGCGCCGACACAAACGGCGACAGCAACGTCGGCGTGCTTGCGCTCGGCGAGATGGAATTTGAGGCGGGCTACTCGAGGGCGGCCTATGATGGGAGGGAGGCGACGCCGGAGGAGTTGGTTAGCTCATTCCAGACGGTGAGCAACTACCATGACGACTATGCCAAGATCAACCCAATTCAAATGATTCGGGACAGTCTCTACGTTGATGGCACCCCCTGGACGACCTATGATCCCAACGATCAGAATGATTCAGAGAAACACCCGAAACTTAAGCTGGCAGCCAGTAATCCGGCGCAGAACGCAGCGTGGAACGCGGGTCAACTTGCTTTCACCGAGCAAACCCCACTGCGCTTCCTCTTTACCCGTCCGGAGAAACCGGTTGCTCAGAGTGAGGCGCTCCGCTTGCGTATCAAAGAATCCGCCTTTACGAATGCGGTACAGAGCTGGAACCCCGACGGGAGCTCCCTCTTGCCCGCTGAGGATGTGCCCTGTAGACCAGATGATGCGAATTGTAGGCGCGTCTACAATATAAACCCCTCGCTCCTTGAGCCCGTCGACCCCCCGTCTCAGGACGCTGTCGTCGACAACCAAGGCCAGCTCAACCCCTACACGGTGCGCTATGGCCGTCTTGTCCTCGGCGACGGCAACGGCTCCACGGGTAAAATCTTCGCGCCCCTTCGCGTCGAGTACTGGCGTAACGGTGCGTGGGTGGTGAATGGTGACCACACAGGGCAGAGGGCTTTTGATCCAACGGCGATCGACTTCATCTCGCAACTCCTGCCGCGCTCTGCAACGGCCCATTTTGACTCGATTAATGTGCAAGGCAACAACGGGGAGTGGACTCTGACGGCAACGGTGAAGGCGAACGAACGCACAGCCCGGTTCCGGGTGAGCCTCTGTTTGCCGCTCGAGGGGGTGAGTTGTAGGGTGGACGGCCCAAGCGGACAAGGCGCGCCTTTCCCCTCCCACAATGTACCGACCTATCTGCGCACCTGCCACGGGAGTTCTGGGGTCCCGCCCTACGACCCTGGGGCGTGCTCCGACAACGTCTATAACGACGATCCGCGAGCGACCTGGTCCTACACCCCCGGCCAGGGTGGGCAGGAGCGGATCATCGACCGGCGCGAGCGGTTCTGAGGCGGGTGGCGGCGATGGCGTGGCGGACGGGACGGCACTGTCGTGGTTTTACCCTCGCCGAGCTCGTCGCGGTGATCGTGATCCTCTCGGTCCTCACCTTTGTCGCGCTGCCGCGCCTCACCGACATGGAAGATTACTGCGCCGCCGAGTACCGAGACACGCTGCTTGCGGCGCTCCGCTTCGCGCGAAACGGCGCAGTCGCCCACCGCCGGCCGGTCTGCGTCACCTTGACGGGAGGGGGCGTTGCGGTGATGATGGCCCATAACGCTGGCGGTGAAGCGTGTAGTGGCGCAGCGCGCTCCCCCTTCTACCCGCCCGACCTCGCCGCCGGCGATTCGGCACTCCAGGGAAGTATCCTCGTCGCCCCTGCCCGCTGTCGCGCTCAGGTGACGGTTGCGGCCAGTGACACCCCCTTTCTCTTCTGTCCGCGTGGCGACCTCCGTGTCTCTGGCGCTGCATCTGCGTGCAGTTCATCGCTCTCTGGCGCGGGGAGCGGCCCAGGTGGGGTGGTGACGGTCACGGTGACCCATACCGGCGGATCGTCGCTTCCGGCGATCTCCGTTTCACCTGCGGGAGGGATATGGGTCGAGGGCTAGCCGCGCAGCGCGGCGTCTCGCTGGTTGAGATGGTCGTGGCGATCGTCGTAGTCGCGGTGGGCGCGGCGGG
Source organism: Hydrogenophilus islandicus (assembly GCF_054657095.1). Classification (NCBI taxonomy): domain Bacteria; kingdom Pseudomonadati; phylum Pseudomonadota; class Hydrogenophilia; order Hydrogenophilales; family Hydrogenophilaceae; genus Hydrogenophilus; species Hydrogenophilus islandicus. Next base: position 18,018 of record NZ_BAAHXE010000014.1, read on the forward strand.
GGTGCTCGCCGCGTTCCTCGGTGCGGTACGCGGCTCGGCCGATCCGCTCCTCGTCAAACAGCGCTACGCCTTCGCCGAAGGGTTGATGGAAGAGATCCTCGCGCGGCCCGTGAGTGGCGATGGGGTTCATCCCTCAGCGACGCTCCCCTGTCCCGACCGAAGTCCATTCGATGAGGTCGCTGATTACCACAATCTGACCCTCCAGGGGGTCTGCCGGCCTGACGGTACAGCGGAAAACATTCCCCAGCAAAACGGGCTTACCACCACCGTTACTGTCGGGGACACCTCGTTTGGCCCTGCTGGAGCGACCATTTCTTCCAAGCGGGTGGCGGTGACCGTGCAGTTACCCACCGGCGAGTCGGTTGTGTGGGTCGCCTATCGGGCAACGGGGTTATGAAGCGGCTCAAACGTCGCGCACGCGGTTTTACCCTCGCCGAGCTCGTCGCGGTCCTCGTGATTATCGGGGTCCTCGCGGCGCTCGGGGCGCAGATGTTCGTGCCCGCACTTCTGAGCTACCGCGACGTAGCGAGCCGCGCTGAGGTGAGCGAGATGGCCGACGCCCTCTTCCGCATGGTGGCGCGGGATGTCACGCGCGCCGTGCCCAATTCTCTCGTTGTGCAAAGCAACTGTCTGGTGATGATCCCCGCGCATGCCGGGGCCCTTTTTCGTCGTCAGAGTGATCCCCGCGATGGCAACGGGGACGGAAATCCCGACCATCCGGGCGCCCCCTTCGACCTGGCGAGCGGTTCGGTGACACTCAATGCGACTGTCGATCTCCTCTCCCCGCTACCCGACACTTCGTTCCTCAATCGAAGCGGATCGGCTGTGATCGGCGCAACCGGAACGCCGCCAGGCGCTGGCAGGCCCTACGATCAGAATTACCGTGCGCGAGCGACGCTACTCGATCAATCGGCCGATTCCGGCGCCGGGGTAACTCACAGCGGCAGGCAACTCCGGTGGCAGGAGAATGCAAGCGGCAAAGGGTGGGTAAGCTACAGCGGCAGCAAACTCTTCTGGGTGGACGATCGGGAGGCGATGGTCGGCTACCGCTGCAGCAACGGCGCCTTTGAGCGTGGAGTGGCGACCGCGATCGACAACAATCCGAGTTGTACAGCCGGTTCCTGGCAGCAGTGGACAACGCTCGCACGCCGCCTCGATTCCACCAACCCCTGCGACTTTGTGCGCTTCTCCACCAACGTCGCAACCGAAACCCTTTGGTTCCGCGTTAATTTCCGCTCCCGTACCGGCGAACTGCTTCCCTTCGCCGCCGGGGTTCTGGTGGACCGTACCCCATGAGACGGCAGACGGGCTTTGGGATCCTCTGGGCGATTCTCCTTCTCGTCGTGCTCTCGGCGCTCGGCACCGCAGTGCTCCGTTTTGCCTCTACCCAAAACGTTACCGCCGCGAACGACGCCGTCGGGGTGCAGGTCTATTTCGCTGCGGTGAGCGGCACCGAGTGGGGTGCGGCGCAGGTGGTCTCGTCGGCTACCCCCCCTGACGTTTTAGAGTGCACTGGGAACTGGCCATTTCCCGATGCGGTTCCCGGTGCGCCGCCCGACGCGGTTCCCGGTGCGCCGATCTGGGTGAAGGTCGAGTGCGAGCGAACGCCAGCCAATGATATTTTCTGCGACGGCGGTGAAGCCCTTGTCATCTACCTGATTACCGCAACCGCCTGTAGCCCTGTCGCGGATGGCACGTGCCCCCGCACCGACGCGACTGCGCTTCTTCCGGGATATGTCGAACGGCAGGTGGTCGCGACGGTTCGGTGGCGAAAAGAAAACTACCGCGACTGCATCACCCAGTAAGTTGAGGTGGAGTTACCGTTTGGGGCGGACAACGTCGGAGAGGGAACAAACAATCGCATTGGGAATCGTCAAAGAGAGTGCCTCGATGAGCGACCACGACAGCGGCTACAAGCTCCTCTTCGCCCACCCCGAGATGGTGCGGGACTTGATCCTCGAGTTCGTCCCTGGCGATTGGCAAACGCTCATCGACTTCGCGACGTTGGAACGCATCAACGCCAGTTTCGTCTCGGATGAGGGCAAAGCGAGGCACGACGACATGATCTGGCGGGTGGAGCTTGCAACAAAACCCCGCGAGACGCTCTACCTCTACCTGCTCTTTGAATTCCAGTCGAAACCTGACCGCTGGATGGCGTTGCGGCTTTTGGTCTACATCGGGCTCTTTTACCAGGACCTGATCCGGCAAAACCGCTACCTTCGCCGTCTCCCGCCCGTGCTTCCGATCGTGCTCTACAACGGCGAACACCGTTGGCGGGCGGCGACCGAATTTTCAGCGTTGATCGATCCGGCAACGCCCGAAGTGTTGCGCGCTTACCTCCCGGAACTCCGATACGTCCTCATTGACGAAGGGCGGTATGATCCCGCGGAGCTCGCCCACCGCCAAAATCTCGCCGCGGCGCTCTTTCGGCTAGAATTGGCCCGTACACCTGACGAGATCCGGCAGGTGGTCCAAGAGCTCATCCAGTGGCTGAAGGCCCCCGAGCAGCGAGAGTTGCGCCGCACCCTCACCAAGTGGCTGCTCCGCCTGATGCGTCGCCGAGTCACCCAAACCGAGATTCCCGAGGTTCAAGATCTTTTGGAGGTGGATACCATGCTTGCCGAACGAATGAAGCGTTGGACCAGAGAATGGAAGGAAGAGGGATTTAGGGAAGGAATTGAGCAAGGCGAGCTTCTAGGCAAACGCGTCGAAGCCGCATCGAACCTCCGTCGACTGCTTGCCAAGCGTTTTGGGCCGATCCCTGCGGAAGTGGAGCTACGCATCTCGGCGACCTCCCTTGAGGAGCTCGAGGCGTGGTTTGACCGCGCGATCGACGCCCCGACGCTTGAGGCGGTTTTTGAGCAGCAGGGCGGGTGATCCCAGCTCCTTTGAAGGTGCGCGCGGTTTCCTGTTGGATGTGGTAACCGCCTAATCTTGGCCATCGCTTTGGAAATCGTCAAAGAGCCCTGGTGCTTGCCCACGGCACGCTGTCCCATGAGACCTTTAGCCGGCTGTTCCGTTCTCCATGCGATTGTCCTGCTACGCCGCGTGGGGAACTTGTCTTTGCCCGGGAAGGGGGCTATACTTCGTAATGTATCAACCCGATAGGAGGTGTGCGATGAAGGTCAAAGCGTCCGGTTTTACCCTGATCGAACTGGTGGTGGTGATCATCATCTTGGGGATTTTGGGGGCGATTGCTGCACCGAAGTTTTTCAATTTCCGCAGTGACGCCGCCGAAGCGGCGGTGAAAGGGGCGGCGGGCGCGATGTCGAGCGCGTTCGCGATGAACTACGCGAAGTTTCAGATCAACAGTACCGATCCCACTGTGACCCGATTCAGTGCTGCCGGCGCTTGCGCTGCTGCCTCAAGCTCGATCATGCAGCCCGCGTTGGATGGTAACAAGTTCGCCGTGGCGACCGACGCCACTTGCAGCACAGTGGCTGGAGCAACCACTACTTGCACGTTGAAAAGCCTAGACGACACCTCTAAAACCGCGACGGTGACGGTGATCTGCACCGGATGAATAGTCTGATCGACGCGCGCGCGGCGGCGTGGCAGCATGAGTGGCTCGCGGTGATGCCGCGCCGCAAGAAAGCGAGCAGCGCCGAATGGGAGGCGGCGATCGCCGCCTTTTTGCGGGCGATTGAGCGACTTCAGGCGGAGTCGCCCATCGGCTTGTGGGGGCGGGTGCGGGTGCTCCACCGCTTTCAGCGCTGGCTCGCGGCGTCGAGCGGAATCGACAAGGAGCGGCTGCGGCCGCTCGTCGTTGCGATTGCCCTCAACCACCTCTTGAAATAGCAGCTCGATCAGGTGGCGCGAGAGACAGATCAACCTCGACAGCAACCACTTGGTCCAACCCGACACTTCTAAGGGCTGCAATCGTGCTCGCTACCTGACCGGCGATGGCGAAGGGTCACGCACCTGGGTGGTGGCAACGGGCACTCTGGCGCCTCTTTCGCCGCTTCGGTGGTTTTGCCTTTGAGCAGGCGGCGTGGTCGCGCGCCGCGGCACAGGGCGACGCGGCGGCGATGCAGCAGCTCGCAAAAGCGGCGCTCGACGCGGGCGATAGCGACGAGGCGACCCGCTGGGCAGAAGCGGCGCTCGAGGCCGAGCCGCCAGCGGAGGTCGCGGCGCGCGCGCACGTGACGCTCGCCGCCGTGGCGCGGCTGCGCGACGACTTTGCCGCTGCCGAGGAGCACCTCAACGCAGCGCTCGCGTGTGACCCCGCGTCGCCCGCCGCGCGGACGAACCTCGCGGAGCTCATGCTGCAGCGCGGCGAGGGGGAGCGGGCGCTCGCGCTTCTCGACGCAGTACTCGCCGATACCCCCGACTTTTTTCCCGCGGCGGTGAACCGCATCGCGGCGCTCGTTGAGGTGGGGGCGTACGCCCGCGCGCGGCAGGAAGGGGAGCGGTTGCGCCGCCGCCACCCCGATTCGCCGGAGCTGCTTCTCAACCTCGCGTCGGCCTACCTGCAGCTCGCCGAAGGGCGCAAAGCGGTGCAGCTCGCGAAGCGCGCCCGCGCGCTCAAGCCGACGATGGCCGAGGCGCAAATTTTCCTCGCGGTGCTTCTCGGCGACATGGTCGAGCTGCGGGGATTGGTCGACCACCTCGAGCGGGAGATGGCGCTCAAAGGGGCGACGATCGAGCGGCTGTCGCTGCTCGCAAGCGCCCACCAGGCGGCCGGGAACCTGACCCGCGCGCGAGAGCTGGCGCTCGAGCTCCTCGCGCGGTCGCCGGGTCACCTCGGGGCGCGCATGACACTTGCAGCAGTGCGCTCCAACGCCGGCCACGTCGAGGAGAGCGACCGCTTCTACGCCGCGCTCTTCGAAGAGGCGGGGCACCTCTGGGGGATGGCGTCGACCTGGTGTTTCGAAGGAAACTACCTCCCCGATCTGACCGTCGATGCGCTCTTTGCCCGCCACACCGCGTGGGCTGAGCGCTACGGGGGTGACGCTGGAGCGGGGGAGGAGCAGCACGCGCGCGAGCCGATTCTCGCTGCGCAGGCTGAGCTGACTGCGAAGCGGCCGCTGCGCATCGGGCTCTTTTCTGGCGACCTATGTCAGCACCCCGTGGGGGCGCTTCTTGCCGACGTCGTGCCGCGTTTGCCGCGCTACGGGGTTGAGGTGGTCGCCTTCTCGACGACACTGCGCGAGGATGATCTGACCCGTTTCTTGCGGGAGCAGGTCGCGGCGTGGCACGAGGTCCATGACCTCGACGACGATGCGCTCGTCGCGCTCGCTGCCAACGAGCGGCTGGCTGTTGCCGTCGACCTCGCGGGGCACACCGCATTTCACCGCCTCAAGGCGTTCACTCGGCGGCTTGCGCCGGTGCAGGTGACGTGGCTCGGCTACTTCCACTCGACTGGGATCGCGGCGATCGACTACCTCCTCACCGATCCCGGGACCTCGCCGGAAGCGCTCGGGCAGCGCTTTGCCGAGACGCCGATCTACCTCGGGGAGAGTCGCTTCGCCTTCATGCCGCCCCCCTACGCGCCGCCCGTTGCGCCGGCGCCGAGCCGCCGCGGGTTGCCGTTTACCTTCGGGTCGTTCAACCGGCTCAACAAGATGAACCGCGAGGTGGTGGCCGTTTGGGCGGAGATCCTGCGGCAGGCCCCGGGAAGCCGCCTCTGGCTCAAGGCCGGGGCGCTGCGCGACCGCGGGGTGCAGACCGACGTCGCCGACCGTTTTGCTGCGCAAGGGGTGGGGCGGGAGCGGCTCGTCTTCTCGCCCGGCGGACCCCACGGCGAGATGCTTGCGGAGTTTGCGATGGTCGATCTCGCGCTCGACCCGTTTCCGTTTACCGGCGGGGCGACCACCTTCGAGGGGCTGTGGATGGGGGTGCCGTGTCTGACGCTTCCCGGGGCGACGATGGTGAGCCGCCAGACCCACGCGATGAATCGGCTGTTGGGGCTCGAATCGCTGTTGAGTGCCGCGTCGATCCGCGACTACATCGCGCGCGCGGTGGCGTTTGCCAGCAACCCTGAGCCGCTCTGGTTCCTGCGCGAACGGTTGCGGCAGGAGGTTGCGGCAAGCCCCCTGGTGGACGGCGAAGCGATGGCGCGCCGCTTTGCTGCGTTTCTCCGCGCCGCGGTCGCTGCGGCAGTGCGCGGGGAGCGGCTTCCTCCCTATTCCCGCTTCGACTAAGTAGACTCAACCCTCAGCATCCCCCCACATCATAACTCACCAGTGGCGGCATCCCTTTGAGCGGCGCTGGCGCGTAGCGCACTGCGCATTGCGGGCGGTTGTCGAGGCGCATCTCGGCATATTCGCCGTCGAAGCGGTAGTGGAAGCGCGCGGCGTTCTCTTCGCGCGAGAGGAGGACCTCGAGGCTCTGCTGCTCGGCGGTCGGGGTGCCGAAGTGGAGATTGACGCCGCTATTGCCCACGGCACAGTCCGGGTGGTTGAAGCGGTCGCGGACGGCGCCCGTCGCAAGGTTGATGCACGCCTCCTCGGCGGTAAAGTGGTTGGTGAGCGCCGCCCGCCCCATGATGTAGGCCGCTTGGCGCTGGACGGTGGCGCTCGCGCGGGCAACCGCGAGCACACGGTAGCCCGCTGCGAGTTCAGAAAAGAGGGTGTAGGCGACGAGCGTGATCGTGGCGTAGAGGGTCGCGGCCAGCCACAACTCCGGGCGGTTTGCTCCCATCGTGCGCAGGCTCCAGACGAAAAGGGCGACGAAGAGGAGGCCCATGAGGATCGGCACGGCGGTGGCGACAGTGTCAAAGGAAAACATTGTTGTTTTCTCCTCTCCTCTAACGGCGGGCAAACGAGAGCATCTCCCACATCGGGAGGAAGATGCCGAGCGCCAGCACCAGCACCAGCCCTCCCATGATCACGACCATGATCGGTTCGATCAGGTCGGAGAGGTGTTCGATGTCGTAGTCGACTTCGCGCTCGTAAAATTGGGCCACTTCGCTCATCATCTCGTCGATCCGGCCGGTCTCTTCGCCAATTGCGAGCATCTGCAGGACCACCGGCGTGAAGACACCGGTGCGGGTGGCGGTGGCGAGGATCGATTCGCCCCGTTCGATGCCGTTCAACATCGCGAGGATCTTTTCAGCGAGGTAGTCGTTGTCCGTTGCGCGGGCGACGCTCAGGAGCGCCTGGGTGATTGGAACTCCGGCGCCGATCGCCATCGCAAAGGAGCGGGCAAAGCGTGCGAGGGTGGCGCGCAGCACAATATCGCCGATCTTGGGGATGCGAAGTTTGGTGCGGTCCCACCAGAGCCGCCCAGGACCGGCAGCAGTCCAGCGGCGAAAGGCGATCGTTCCGCCGCCGATTGCGGCGAGCACAAGCCACCAGTATTGCGCCATGAATTGCGAGACGGCGAGGATGATCCGGGTGGGAAGCGGCAGCTCGGCCTTCATCGACGCGAAGATGCCGGCAAAGGCGGGGATCACGAAAGTGGTGAGCACGCCAATCGCGATGCCTACCGCGACGAGGACGATCAGGGGGTAGCGGAGCGCACTCTTGATCCGCATCACGGTGGTGCGGTCGCGCTCGAGGTTTTCAGTGAGGCGCAGAAGCGCCTCCTCAAGCTTGCCGCTCTCCTCCCCCACCCGCAGCATCGCCAGGTAGAGGGTGGAAAAGATTTTCGGGTGGCGCGCGAAGCTGCCGGCGAGCGAGCGGCCGGCCTGGAGGTCGGTGGCAATCTGCCGCAACGCCGCCGCGAGGATCGGGTTGGGGGTGTTTTCGGCAAGGCGCAAGATGCCAGTGAGGATCGGGACGCCCGCTTTGGTGAGGCTGTAGAACTGCCGGGTGAAGAGCAGCACATCGGCCAATGTCGGTTGCGGTTGGAGGAACTTGGGGAGCGTCACCTCCCTCTTCGCGGCAGAAGCGGCGGCGATCGTCACCGGGATGAGGCCGCGGGCAAGGAGTATCTGGGCCGCAGCGTCGCGGGTGGGGGCCTCGACCTCCCCTTGCTCTTCGCCGCCGGTGCGGCGTCGCGCGCGGTAGCTGAAGCGCGCCATCTCAGATCACCTCGCCGCTCATCGCGATCACTTCGCTCAAGGTGGTCACCCCTTGCGCGACGAGCTCGAGTCCATGCTCGAGTAGGGTGCGGTAGCCGGGGGTGGTTTTGACCAGCCGGTTGAAGGTGGCGAGGTCGTTGCGCCGCAGCGCGTCGAGCATCTCGAAGTTGGGTTCGAAGTACTCATAGACGCCGACGCGCCCGCGGTAGCCGGTGCCGTTGCAGCGGGTGCAGCCGCGGCCGCGCTTCGGTTCGAGCGGGGTGATCTGAAAGGTGAGCCCTTGGAGCCAGGCGCGGATGGCGTCGTCGGGGGTGTCGGGTTCGATGCAATCGGGGCAGATGCGGCGCACCAGTCGCTGCGCGACGACGGCGCGGATCGATGCCGCAAGGAGAAACGGGGGTGCGCCCATGTCGACGAGCCGCTCGACGGCGCTGGGGGCGTCGTTGGTGTGGAGCGTCGACAGCACCAGGTGACCGGTGATTGCGGCGCGGATCGCAATCTCGACCGTCTCCCCGTCGCGGATCTCGCCGATGAGGATCACGTCGGGGTCTTGGCGCAGCGCAGTGCGGAGGATCTCGGCGAAGGTGAGGCCAATCTCGGGTTTCACCTGGACCTGATTGACCCGCTCGAGGCGGTATTCGACCGGGTCTTCGGCGGTGATGATCTTGCGCTGCGGGGTGTTGAGCTCTTTGAGCGCGGCGTAGAGCGTCGTCGTCTTCCCCGAACCGGTGGGGCCGGTGACGAGGACGATGCCGTGGGGGCGGTTCACCTGTTGCCGGAACCGTCTGAGGATCGGCGGCGGCATGCCGAGCTTTTCAAGGTCGAAGCGCGAGAGGTCGTTCTCGAGCAGCCGCATCACCACCGATTCGCCGTACTGGGTCGGCATCGTCGAGACGCGGACGTCGAAGCGGCGGTTGCGCACAGTGATCGCGAACCGCCCGTCTTGCGGCAGCCGCCGTTCCGAGATGTCGAGTCCCGACATCAGTTTGATGCGCGAGACGACCGCCGGCGCGATCCGCTTCTCCTCGACGATGCTCTCTTGGAGGACCCCGTCGATTCGGAGCCGCAGGCGCAGGACCTTTTCGTCAGGTTCGATGTGGATGTCGCTCGCGCGCGCAACCGCAGCGTCCTCAAAGAGTGACTGCAGGAGCTTGACGACGGGGGCGTCGCTGACATCTTGGGCGCGCAGCAGCGCGTTGAGGTCGGTGTCGCTCTCAGCAAGCTCTTCGCCGAGGTCTTTGGCGATACGGGCGATCTTTTCGGTTTGCCGGTAGAGGGTGTCGAGGGTTTCGAGCAGATCCTCTTCGCGAACGATCGCGACGTCGGGGTTGGCGTTGAGCGCCTGCGCAATCTCGTCGTAGGCAAAGAGATCGGTGGGGTCGGCGAGTGCGATGAGCGGCGGTGGTCCCTCCGAGAGGAGCAGCGCCCGGTGGCGCCGCGCAAGGTTCTCCGGGAGTTTTTTGGCGACGTTCGGATCGAGGGGGTAGCGTTTGAGGTCGATGAAGGGGAGGTTGAGCTGGCGGGAGAGCGCTTTGAGGATGCGCTCCTCGGTGGTCATGCCGAGGTCGACCAGCAATGTGCCGAGTTTGCGGCCGGTGCGCTTCTGCTCGGCGAGTGCGATCTCGAGCTGTTCTGGCGTGATTTCGCCGGCTTGAACCAACAGTTCGCCGAGGCGAACCCTACGGAGCGGTGCGGCCATTGGTCGCCTCCTGGGGGAGGAGAGGAATTGCGACAAGGGGTTCGACCCGCTCTTCGCCCGCAGGGGTACGCCAGATGAGGCGGGTCGGTTCGATCGCGTGCAACTGGTATTCTGCGATACGTTCCCCCTCCCGGACCATCTTGCCGGCGACGCGTGCCCACCGCTCACCGTCGAGGGAGAGGATCATCTGCGGTTTGAGGTTGACCCCAGCAGACTCGCTCGCTTCGCCGGCGGCGGGAATGGCGGGGAGAGCAGGACGGAAGGGGTCGGGAAGGGCGGAGGGCGCGACGCCGCTCTCGCTCCACACCGGGGAAGCGAGCAGAAAGAGGGCGACAGCGAAAGCGCAGCGACTAGAAGGCAAGCCAATCCTCCTCCCAGCTGAGGGTTTCCACTTCCATCACGAGCGTCAGGACAGGATAGCGGGCGGTGGTGATCGCGATCCGCCGCCACTGGGGGGCGCGGGGAAGATTTTCGACGTGGCGCAGGAATTGAACAATCTGAGGGAAGGTCCCGCGCACCGCGAGGCGGAAGGGGTGACGGATGAGTCGCGGGAGTTCGGCGCGCTGCTCTGGCGGAATCGCGTCGATCTCAAACGGTTCGGGGGGGAGGCGGTCGAGAGCGACGAGTTCGACCGGGGCGTTCTGGACGATTTCGCTCAAAAGTGTTCGGGTCTCTTGCGCGGTGATGAGGGTGGTGCGGGCAGCGCGCAGCTGTTCGTCGAGACGGGCAATTTCGGCACGCAGTTGCGCAAGCTCCCGTTCGCTGCGCTCAACGAAGTCGGGTTGCGCCTTTTGGGCAAGGAGCGCAAGTTCGGTTGCGAGCACGCTGTTTTCCCGTTGCCGCGCTTCGAGCGTCTCACGGGTGGTGCGGGTCTTCTTTTCCAGTGCGGTGGCACCCCATTCGCTCCAGACTGCTGCGACGATCGCCACCGCAGCGGCGGTCAGGAGCATCCGCTCGCGCGGAGTCCGCTGCTCGAACCATTGGATCGCGGGGTGGTTGCGCCACTTCACGGCTTCTCCTTCCGGCTTCGCTCTTGCGCGGCCTTGAGTTTGGCCTCGTCCTTTTCGGTGGTGAGGAGAAAGCTCAAGCGTGTGGGATTTTTCTCGGCGTCCGGGAGCCAGACGGCAAGGATCGGGAAGGAGAGGCCTTGCAGCAGCGGCTGCTGCGCTAAGGCGTTCAGGTAGGCAGTCAGTGCTCGGTCTTGCTGGGTGGAGCCAAAGAGCGAGAGCTCAGGGCGGAGATTCCCGCGGCAGCAGCGCAGCTCCAGTTCGGTGAGCCAAATGGCGTCGTGGTGGGCGGCTGCGATCGCGGCAATGAGCGCCGAGGGGGCGAGTTGCACCGCGGCCGGTTGGCTCTGTGCTAAAAGGGCGAGGTAGCGCTGACGGGCGTCGATCCGGGCGCGCAGCCTCTTCTGTGCGTCGTCAAAGCGCGCGATCGCGGCGTTGTCGGGGATGAGGCGCTTCAGTTGCGCGATCGTGCTCTGGAGCTCCTGGCGGATGTTCTCCTCCTGCGCGAGGAGCGCGCGGGTGGTGCTGTTTTGCCACAACAGGTAGGCGGCGTGGACGGCGATCACGACGCCGGTCAGCAGCAGCGCAGCGATCAACCAGGTGATCGACCAGGGTTGAGGCTTGGGGCGAAATTCGTCGAGGTAGAGGTTGAGTTCCCGTTTCATGCGTCAACCGGGGCGAGCGCAGCGCCAAGTGTCAAAGCGAGTATACCGAGCGGCAGGGCTTCGGGGGGAGAGGGGGTGAGCATCTCCGCGGTAACGGGGGTCAAGGGGAGTCGCAGCTCGGGGGTGAGCGCCGCGACCATCTCCGGGTTCGGGGCGATGGCGTCGATCACCCAGATCTGCTGCGGAGTGGGATCGACGAACTGGGTGTCGTAGAAGTCGAGTGTGCGCTGCAGATCGAGCCCGAGCGCAAGCGCCCCGGATGCGGGGTCGGAGGCGAAGAGGCGGCGGCCGATGCGGCTCAAGCGAAAGAGGTAGAGCTGGGTTGGGGAGGCGACAACCATCAGGCTCGACTCCTCTTCGACGAGCAGGAGTAGCGCGGGGGAGTCGTTACCCGGGGAGAGGAGCGGCAAGAGGCGGCGCAACGCCTGTTCGGGAATCTCAATGGTTTTGAGGAGAAAGCCCGCTTTTTGGGACGATTCGATGAGGGAGAGGATGAGTGCACGTTGGGTCACCGCACAGTAGGCGAGCGGTTCGCTGCTTGGACGGCGCAGCGCCGGCACGTCGACGTAGTCGACGACGAGCTCGTCGCTCGCGCGCTCTTCGGCTTGCGCGGTGAGAAAGGTGAGGGCGGCGCGCCGCTCCTCAGGCGGCAGGTCAGGGGCGTTGATCTGCACCAGTTTGGCGAGTGTTGGCGGTAGCACAACATGGAGGGGCACTTTTTTGCCGTTGAGCCGTTCTGCGAGCTGTACCCAACTCTCGGGGTTGGTGAAGACGTTCACGGCAGGGAGCGATGCTGCGGCCTCGACGCGTGGGGCGGTGGGGTCACCTACATGCCACCTTACCCCCCACAGGGCATCCGGTGCGGCGGCAACCGCGATGCGAGTTGAACTTCCCTGCGGTGCGCGTGGAGTGAGGAGGCGTTTGACGACGGTAAACATGGCAATCAGTTACTTTTTATCTCATTATAACCGAATCGCTCACGGTTTCCCGCCCGCGAGTTCGACGAGCTTCGGCTCCTCGAGCAGCACATCGGCCGGCAAGGTCAGGAGCGCTTGACTGGCGGCGCTGGCGCTCCGGTAGGGGCCGATGAGAACGCGCAGGATGGGGCCCGACGCGGCGAGCGTGAGTTGCCGGTCGCCCCCGAGCCGTTTTTTCCATGAAAGGAGCGCTTCCTGCCCGCCGCGCCCGGAGGGAGAGATCCGCGCAAGTTCGATCGCATGGGTGTAGCCTGCTTGGCGCCAGCGGGCAAAGAGGGCGTCGACCGTCTCGATTGCGGGGGGTTGCGGACGCTTCTCTGGCATTGTTGGAGCGGGCGCTGGCTGCGGGGGTGGGAGGGGAGGTGTCTCACGGCGCTCTTCAGCGGGCTGCGCGGGAAGGGAAGGGGGCAGCGCCGAAGGTGGTGGGGGGGGGTGTGCTGGCGGTAGGGTTGATTCATCCGTGCGAGCGGCAGTGATCTCGGGGTGGGCACGAACCTCTTCGGAGCCACTCGACAAAAGCTGGTCGAGCGGCAACCACCGCCACGCCACCACCGCGCCTGCGAGTGTCGCGAACAGAAGAAGAGCGGCGGCGAGTGAGCGCGCGCGCCTCATTCGGGAGAGCCCCCAATCGAGCTCCCGCTCGGCGCGGATTACGTCTTGGCGTTCGACGCGCTGGCTCCCCCGCGCAAACGCGGCAAGGAGCGCTTTGTCGGCGAGAAGGTTGATCCGCCGGGCGATCCCGCCGCTCGTGCGGGCGATGCGGTCAATCGCCGCAGGGGTGAAGGGGTTTTCCCGTTTGAGTCCCGCGGCGCGGAGGCGAAATTCGAGGTATTCGCGCACGTTGGGCTTTGCAAGTGGCGGGAGGAGGAAGCGGTGGACGATCCGCTCGCGGAGCGGCCGAAGGCGTTCGTCGGCAAGGAGCGTCGTCAGCTCTGGTTGGGCGAAGAGGACGATCTGCAGGAGTTTGTGGGTCGCGGTCTCGAGGTTCGCGAGCCGCCGGACCTCGTCGAGCGACGCCGCGGGCATCGCGTGCGCCTCGTCGATGATCACCACGGTGCGCTGTCCCGCCTGGTAGCTGGCGATCAACGCGCTGTTGAGCTGGTCGAGGAGGGTGCCGGTAGCGGGTGCGCCGGTGATGCCAAGGTCGTGGGCGATCGCCGCGACGATTTCGTTCGGGGCGAAGGCGGGGTTCGCGAGGTAGGCGACGCGCCAACCGAGCGCTTCGAGCCGGGCGGCGAGGAGCCGCGCGAGCATCGTCTTGCCGCTGCCCACCTCGCCCACCGCGATGGTGATCCCTTCGTCGGTGGTCACCGCGATGGTCATTGCCTCGAGGAGCCGCCCCCGCTCGCCCCCTTGGTAGAAGAAGTGGGGGTTGGGGGTGATCGAGAAGGGGGGCTCCGTGAGACCAAAGTGGGCGAGGTAGAGGGTGGACATCGCGCGACCTACAGCAAGACCCGCTCGATGCCGCCCGCGCGCACCTTCGCGACATAATCGGCGAGCCAGTTTTCGCCGAGGCGGTGCTTCGCGAGCTCGACCACCAGGTAGTCGGCGTCGAGCCCCCCTGCGTCGTCGGCGTAGCGCGACAGCCCCTGGAGGCAACTGGGGCAGCTGGTGAGCACCTTGATTGGGACGTTGGGCTCTTCTTTGCGGATCAGCGCCGCATCCTTTTCGAGCTCCTCTTGCTTGCGGAAGCGCACTTGGGTCGAGACGTCGGGGCGGGTGACGGCGAGCGTTCCCGACTCGCCGCAGCAGCGGTCGGAGAGTTTGACCTCGGTGCCCGTGAGGCTTTGTGCGACGGAGAGCGGGTTGTACCGTTTCATCGGCGTGTGGCAGGGGTCGTGGTAGAGGTAGCGCACCCCCGTCACCCCGTCGAGTTTCACCCCTTTCTCCATCAGGTATTCGTGGATGTCAAGGAGCCGGCAGCCCGGGAAGATCGCCTCGAACTGGTATTTGAGGAGCTGGTCCATACAGGTGCCGCAACTGACGATCACCGTCTTGATGTCGAGGTAGTTGAGGGTGTTCGCGACCCGGTGGAAGAGCACCCGGTTGTCGGTGACGATCTTTTGCCCCTCGCGCTCGAACCCGGCAGCAGTCTGGGGGTAGCCGCAGCAGAGGTAGCCCGGCGGCAAGACGCAGGTGGTGCCGACATGGTAGAGCATCGCCTGAGTTGCGAGTCCCACCTGGGAAAAGAGCCGCTCGGAGCCGCAACCCGGGAAGTAGAAGACCGCCTCCGACTCTTCTGGGGCGACGCGCGGGTTGCGGATCACGGGGATGATTCGATCGTCTTCGATGTCGAGGAGTTGCCGCGCGGTCCGTTTCGGGAGGTTGCCCGGCATCGGCTTGTTGATGAAGTGGATCACCTGCGCGCGCACGGGGGCTTTGCCACGGGTTGCGGGCGGTTGTTGCGTCTGCGCTTGGGTGAGCCCCAACCGTTTCGCCGTGCGGTAGGCGAAGCGCTGCACGCGGTAGCCGAGATCGATCATCGCGGTGCGGAGGAGCTTCACCGTCGTCGGCTCTTTCACGGTGAGGAACGCCATCGCGAGCGCTGTTCCCGGGTTGAACGACTTTTTCCCGAGCTTGCGGAGGAGATTGCGCATCTGGATCGAAACGTCGCCGAAGTCGATGTCGACGGGGCATGGTTTTAGACACTTGTGGCAGACGGTGCAGTGGTCGCCGACATCTTCGAACTCCTGCCAGTGGGCCACCGAGACGCCGCGGCGCGTCTGCTCCTCGTAGAGGATCGCCTCGATGAGAAGCGACGTCGACAGGATCTTGTTGCGCGGGCTGTAGAGGAGGTTGGCGCGCGGCACGTGGGTCGAGCAGACCGGTTTGCATTTGCCGCAGCGCAGACAATCTTTGATCGCGTCCGAAATCCCTTTGAGGTCGGTCTGCTCCATGATGAGCGACTCGTGCCCCATGAGGCTGAACGACGGGGTGTAGGCGCGCGCAAGGTTGCCGCCGGGCATCAATTTGCCGCGGTTGAAGCGCCCTTCGGGGTCGACCCGTTGTTTGTACTCCCAGAAGGGGGCGAGCTTTTCCGGTTCGAGGTAGTCGAATTTGGTGATCCCGATCCCATGTTCGCCTGAGATCACGCCGCCGAGGGCTTTCGCAATCGCCATGATGCGGTCGACGACGGCGTTCGCGCGCTGCAGCATCTGGTAGTGGTCGGAGTTGACGGGAATGTTGGTGTGGACGTTGCCGTCGCCCGCGTGCATGTGGAGCGCGACAAAGAGCCGGCCGCGCAGCACCTCCTTCTGGATCGCCTGGAGCCGCTGGTGGGTTGGGGCGAAGAACTGCCCGGCAAAGATCGCCTCGAGCGGGGCTTTCAACTCCCGCTTCCACGAGACGCGCACCGAGTAGTCCTGCAGCCGGTGAAAGAGGGTGGGGTTGGGCGCATTGTTCTGGTAGGGGCCCGCTTCGATCCCGTACGCGGCAAAGTGGGCTTCGGCTTCTGCCAGCGGCAGGTCGAGCGAGTCGTAGAGCCACTGCCAGCGCCGCTTCACTTCGCGCACCAACTCCAGCGCCTGCGCCCGCTTCTCTTCGATCCACTCGGGGGGCGGGGCGGTCTCGCCGTCGGCCTGCGCGACGGGAAGGCGCTCATTCATGAGAAACTGCTCGATTGCGTCGCAGATTTCGAGCTTGTTCTCAAGCGACAACTCGATGTTGATCCGCTCGATCGCGTCGCAGTAGTCGCCCATGCGGGGGAGCGGGATCACCACGTCCTCGTTGATCTTGAAGGCGTTGGTGTGGCGGGAGATCGCCGCGGTGCGCGATCGGTCGGCCCAGAAGGCTTTGCGCTGCTCGGGGCTCACCGCGATGAACCCTTCGCCGCCGCGGAGGCTCCCCATGCGGACCACTTCAGAAGCTGCGCGCATCACCGCCGCTTCGTCGTAGCCGACGATGTCGCCGATCAGCACCATCTTCGGGCGGCCGTGCCGTTTCGCTTTCGTTGTGTAACCGACCGCCTTGACGTAGCGCTCGTCGAGGTGCTCGAGCCCCGCGAGTTTCACCCCTGCGGCGTGACCCGCCCCGCCCGGTTTGAAGTAGTCGGTGATCTCGACGATCGCCGGCACCGCTTCGCGCACCTGGCCGAAGAACTCGAGGCAGACGGTGCGCTGGATCGGCGGCATCTCGTGAAGCACCCAGCGGGCGGCGACGATGATCCCGTCGGTCCCCTCCTTCTGCACGCCAGGAATCCCGCCGAGGTACTTCTCGGTGACATCTTTCCCGAGGCCAGGCTTGCGCAGCGACGCCCCGGGAAGCGTCAGGAGCTCTTCGCCCAACGGGGCGTAGCTGATCCCGTCGAACCGCCGCAGACGGAACCGTACCGTCTCCTGTTCGTGGATCTTGCCGAAGTTGTGGTCGAGCCGCTCGACTTCGAGCCAGTTGCCGTCGGGGGTGACCATCTTCCACCACGCGAGGTTGTCGAGCGCCGTCCCCCACAACACCGCTTTCTTGCCGCCAGCGTTCATCGCGATGTTGCCGCCGATGCACGAGGCGTCGGCGCTGGTGGGGTCGACGGCAAAGACGCGCCCCGCTGCAGCGGCTGCCTCCGCGACCCGCGCGGTGACGACCCCCGCGCCGGTGCGAATCGTCGCGTAGGGCTCGGCCATCGGTCGGCCGTCGCGGTCAGGGAGATGGACCATCTCGACCGGGCTCATCATGAGGAGCTTTTCGGTGTTAATCACCGCGCTCTTTGCGTCGAGCGGCACAGCGCCGCCGGTGTAGCCGGTACCGCCGCCGCGCGGGATGATCGTGAGCCCGAGCTCGATACAGGCGCGCACGAGCGGCGCGATCTCCTCTTCGCTGTCGGGGCAGATGACGACGAAGGGGTATTCGACCCGCCAATCGGTGGCGTCGGTCACGTGGCTCACGCGGCTGTGGCCATCAAAGAGGATGTTGTCGCGGCGCGTGTAGCGCGAAAGTTTTTTCACTACCCGCTCGCGCAGCCGTTCCGTCTCAGTGAATTGCTGGGCGAACCGTTCGATCGCTTCGCGCGTCAGCGCCACAAGCCGCCCGACCCGTTCGGCGCGCGCCGGGTCTTCGTGGGCGGTCGCCTGCCGCCGTTTCTCCACTTCGTTCAAGCGGTGGTAAAGGGCATCGATGAGTGCCTGCCGCCGTTTCGGGTGGGCGAGGAGATCGTCTTGCAGGTAGGGGTTGCGTTCCACCACCCATATGTCGCCGAGAATCTCGTAGAGCATCCGGGCGCTCCGACCCGTCACCCGTTCGGTGCGGAGCGCCGCGATGATCGACCACGCCTCTTCGCCCAAGAGACGAATCACGATCTCACGGTCAGAGAGCGACGTGTAGTTGTAGGGGATTTCGCGCAAACGTGGAGAGGTCATCAGCAATCACTTCCTGGTGAAATTTCTTTCGATTGTATTCGAACCGAGCGGTTCCGGCGCGCTGCAGCGGTCAGATTGCGGTAAACAATCAAAACGATTGTTGGCCGCAATTGGAATTTATCGCGGGAGCTCCTAAAATGGTTCCTGTGCCGCTCAGCACCCCAGGGTTGGGCGGCGATGTCGAGTCCTGGGTTTTTGTCACAACAAGGAGGTACTACGATGAGTTTGGTCAACACCCAAGTTCCCGCGTTCAAAGCGCAAGCCTATGTCAACGGCCAATTCAAAGAGATCACCGACGCCGATCTCAAAGGCCACTGGTCGGTCTTCGTCTTCTACCCGGCCGACTTCACCTTTGTCTGCCCGACGGAACTCGAGGATCTGGCTGACCTCTACGACGAATTCAAGAAGATCAACTGTGAAGTCTATGCGATCTCGACCGACACCCACTTCACCCACAAGGCGTGGGCAGACGCGTCGCCCGCGATCAAGAAGGTGAAGTACCCGATGCTGGGCGACCCGGCTCAGAAGCTCTCGCGGGCGTTCGACGTCCTGATCGAAGAGGAGGGTCTCGCGCTGCGCGGGACCTTCATCATCGACCCGAACGGGGTGATCAAGGGGATGGAGGTGAACGACAACAGCATCGGCCGCAACGCCACCGAGCTGCTGCGCAAAGTCAAAGCGGCGAAATATGTAGCCGAACATCCGGGTGAGGTCTGCCCGGCGAAGTGGAACGAAGGGGCCGAGACGCTGAAACCCTCGATCGACCTCGTCGGCAAGATCTGATCTTCTGATTTCCTTCCCTCCGGCAGGCGGCCTCTTAGCCGCATGCCGGTCCCAATCCCAACAGAGAAGACAAGAACCCCCGCGCCGAACGGCGCGGCAAAACCCCGGGGGGGAGCCCCCCCTTTTGCCCCGCCGTTTGGATCGAAAGGAGAACGATCATGGCACTACTGGATAGCGAAACCCGTGCTGCGTTGCGGCAATACCTCGAGCGGCTGGTGGCGCCGATTGAGCTCGTCACCGCGTTGGATGAGAGTAGCGCCGGCGCGCAGCTTGCTGAACTCGTCGAAGAGATTCGTGCCGCCTCCCCCAAGGTCACCGTCCGGGAAGCCGTGGGTGATGAGGTTGCTGGGGGACGCCGGCCGGCCTTTGCCGTTGCCCGTCCGGGGGAGGCGCCGCGCGTCCACTTTGCCGGCTTGCCGCTCGGCCACGAGTTCGCTTCGCTCATCTTGGCGCTCCTTCAGGTGAGCGGCTACCCCCCGAAGGTCCCGGAGCACCTCCTCGACCAGGCTAAGAACCTCGACGAGCCGCTTGCGTTTGAGGTCTACGTCTCGCTTTCGTGCCACAACTGCCCCGAGGTGGTGCAAGCAGCCAACACCATGGCGGCGGTGAACCCCAAGGTGACCGCGGTGATGATCGATGGCGCCCGTTTTCCTGAGGAGGTTGCAGCGCGCAACATCATGGCGGTGCCGACGATCTATCTCAACGGCGAACTCTTCGGCCAAGGGCGTATGGAGCTCGGTGAGATCCTGGCGAAGGTCGACCGTGGGAACGACGAACGGCAGCGGGCGCGCCTCGAGCGCAAACCTCTCTTCGATGTGCTCATCGTCGGCGGTGGTCCTGCGGGGGCAGCGGCGGCGATCTACGCGGCGCGCAAAGGGGTGACCACCGGGATCGTCACCGAGCGCTTCGGCGGGCAGGTGCTCGACACGCTGGCGATCGAGAACTTCATCTCGGTCAAAGAGACCGACGGCCCGAAGCTCGTCGCCGGGCTCGAAGAGCATGTCCGGACCTATGAGGTCGACATCATCAACCACCAAAAGGCGGTCGCGCTCCGCCCCGCGACGGAGTCGACCCCCGCGGCGGTGACGCTTGCAAACGGCGCGGAACTCAAAGCGAAAACGGTGATTCTCGCCACCGGCGCGCGGTGGCGGGAGCTCAACGTTCCGGGGGAACGGGAGTACCGCGGCAAAGGGGTCGCCTACTGCCCCCACTGCGACGGGCCGCTCTTCAAAGGGAAACCGGTCGTCGTCGTGGGCGGCGGCAACTCGGGGGTCGAGGCGGCGATCGACCTCGCCGGGATCGTCAGCCACGTGACGCTCCTTGAATTTCTCGATACCCTCAAGGCCGACGCGGTGTTGCAGCGCAAGCTCCGGTCGCTCGAGAACGTGACCATTATCACCAACGCGCAGACGCTCGAGGTGCTCGGCGACGGCGAGCGGATGACGGGGCTCCGTTACCGTGACCGGGTGACGGGCGAGACCCACGAATTGACCGCCGCTGCCGTCTTCGTCCAGATCGGACTCGTGCCCAACACCGACTGGCTCGACGGCGTGGTGGCGCGCAACCGCTTTGGCGAGATCGAGATCGACGCCCGCTGCGCGACCAACGTCCCTGGCGTGTTTGCTGCCGGCGACTGCACGACGGTCCCCTATAAACAGATCATCATCGCGATGGGCGAAGGGGCGAAAGCGGCGCTTTCGGCGTTCGACACGCTGATTCGCCAAGGGAGCTGAGCGGTGCGATCATTCCATGCGCCGCCTCAGCCGATCGAGGCGGCGGTAGCCAGGGCGCTTTCCGGGGGAGGGGAAGATGCCGAAACGGGCAGAGACGACGATTCGGGAGTGGCTCGCTGAGATCGATGTGGTCGTGGGCGGTAACCGCCCGTGGGACATCGTCGTTCACCACCCTGATTTTTACGACCGGGTGCTCGCCAAAGGGAGTTTAGGGCTTGGCGAAGCCTACATGGACGGGTGGTGGGATTGTGAAGCGCTCGACGAGTTGATCGCACGCGCGCTCGCAGCCCGGCTCGATGAGCGGTTGCGCGATTGGCGGCGGGCGCTCCTTGCGGTGCAATCGGTGCTCATCAACCTGCAGTCGCGCAGTCGGGCGTGGGAGGTGGGGCGGGCGCACTACGACCTTGGGCGCGACCTCTTTACCGCGATGCTCGACCCCACCATGGCCTACTCGTGTGGCTACTGGGCCGAGGCGACGACGCTTGAGGCGGCGCAAGAGGCGAAACTCGACCTGATCTGCCGCAAGCTCGGACTTGAACCGGGCATGCGGCTCCTCGACATCGGCTGCGGTTGGGGAAGTCTCATGCGCTTTGCCGCTGAGCGGTACGGGGTCACCTGTGTCGGGCTTACCATCTCCCGCGACCAGGCAGAGTTTGGGCGCGAGCGCTGTCGCGACCTGCCAGTCACCTTTCTCCTTGCTGACTACCGCGAATTCCACCCCGACGCCTGCGGTGGGCCCTTTGATCGGGTGGCGTCGGTCGGCATGTTCGAGCATGTCGGCGTGCGCAACTATTCTGCTTTCTTTCGCGTCGCGCGCCACGCCCTCAAGCCCGACGGCCTTTTTCTCCTTCACACGATCGGCAAACGCAAAGCGGGCCGCGGCGTCGATCCGTGGATCGAAAAGTACATCTTTCCCAACGGCGAGATTCCCGCCCTCTCCGACCTCACCCGGGCGGCGGAAGCCGAATTCGTGATCGAAGACCTCCACAATTTCGGCGCCGATTACGACAAGACGCTGATGGCCTGGTATCACCGTTTTGCCGCGGCCTGGCCGCAGCTCCAAGCGCGGTACAGTGAGCGCTTCTACCGCATGTGGCGCTACTACCTGCTCGTCTGCGCCGGCTCTTTTCGCGCGCGCGACAACCAGTTATGGCAGGTTGTCCTCTCGCCGCGTGGGGTTGCTGGCGGCTACCGGCGGGTTTCGTAAAAGGGATCACGACTGCCGCTGTAACGACCAGAGCCACTGCCCGGACCGCTGCACCCAGCGCCCACCCTGTTCCCCCTTCGGGTACAATCGGGGGGTTACCATCAAGGCAGGAAGGGCGATGGCGCTGGTTGAGTGGCGGGATCTTGCGGTGCGGCGAGGGGAACGGCTCCTCTTTCACCGCTTATCCGCCCGCTGTGACGCCGGCGAGGTGGTCCGGATCGCAGGGGAAAACGGGGTGGGGAAGAGCACGCTCCTGCGCGTCCTCGCCGGACTCACCCCGTCCGAAGAAGGGGTCGTCCTCTTTCGCGGGGAGGAGCTCGCCGCCGTTCGCGACACCTGGCGCTCGTCGCACCTCTACCTCGGCCACGCGCTCGCGGCCAATGACCTCCTCACGCCCCGGGAAAACCTCCGTTTCCTCTGCGCCCTCTTGGGGCAGAATCCTCCCGATCGGGCGCTCGATGAGGCGTTGCAGGCGGTGGGCCTTGCCGCGCAGCGCGACCTGCCGCTCAAGGTGCTTTCGGCGGGGCAGCGGCGGCGCGTTGGCCTTGCTCGCCTCTTTTTCGCCGCGGATCGTCCGGTTTGGCTCCTCGACGAACCCTTGACCGCGCTCGACCAGACCTTTGTCGTCACGCTCACGCGCCTCATCGAAGCGCACGCCGCAGCAGGGGGCGTGGTCCTCCTCACCACCCACCAGGAGGCCCCTTTCGTCCGTTCGGTGCGCACCATCGACCTCAGCCACTTTCGCCCCAAGGGCCGGAGGCAAGCGGCGTGAGGGGGCTCTTTGGTGCGCTGCTGCGGCGCGAACTGCTGCTTGCGTGGCGAAGTCGGGCCGATACGCTCGTCGCGCTCACCTTCTTCGTGATCGTCGCGACCCTCTTTCCCTTTGGCGTGGGCACCGACGAGGCGCTGCTGCGTGCGATCGCTCCGGGGATCCTCTGGGTTTCGGCGCTCCTTGCGGTGTTGTTGACGCTCCCGCGCCTCTTTGAACACGATTGGCGTGACGGAACTTTGGAGCAGCTTCTCTTGTCTCCCGAACCAGCGCCGGTCTGGTTGGGGGCAAAGCTCCTCGCCCATTGGCTGGGTAGCGTCGTGCCGTTGGCGGTGCTCGCGCCGCTCCTCGCGCTCCTCTACGGGGTTGAGCCCGCGGTTACCCACTGGTTGCCGGTGACGCTCCTCTTGGGAACGCCGATGCTTACCCTGATTGGCGCGGTTGGGGCGGCCCTCACCTTGGGGGTGCGGGGCAGTAGCCTCTTGCTTGCGCTCCTCGTGCTGCCGCTCTTCGTCCCGGTGCTGATCTTCGGGGTCGATGCAATTGAAAGCGCGCGCCAGGGGCTCCCCTTTACCGCGCAGTTGGCGCTCTTGGCAAGTGGCTCGCTCGCGGCGATGGCGCTTGCCCCATGGGGGTGTAGCGCGGCGCTGCGCTTGGCGGTGGAGTAGGAGGGAAGAGATGGATCGTTTCGGGTCGGGAGCGGTGCAATGGGGCGCCTAGCGGCGTGGCGGGCGGCGAGCGAAGCGCGGATGCGCTCGCCGAAGAGTCTTTGGCGCTTTGCTGCTCCCAAGGAGTTCTTCTGGCTCACCGGAAAATTGATCCCCTGGTTTGCGGTCGCGGCGGCGATCCTCGCCGTCGTCGGGCTCTACGCCGCCTTCTTCGTCGCCCCCTCCGACTTTCGCCAAGGCGAAGTCTATCGCGTGATCTACATCCACGTCCCCGCGGCGTGGATGAGCATGATCATCTACCTCGCGATGGCCTTTTGGGGGATTGTCGGGCTCACCCTCAACACCCGGGTCTCGTTTATCCTCGCCCACGCGCTCGCCCCTACCGGCGCGCTCTGGTGTTTCGTAGCCCTCTGGACCGGTGCGCTCTGGGGAAAACCCACCTGGGGAACTTATTGGGCGTGGGACGCTCGGATGACTTCGCAGCTCCTTTTGCTGTTTCTCTATCTGGGGTATATCGCGCTTGTGCACACCATCGAAGATCCCCGTCGCGCCGATCGTGCCGGGGCGATTCTGGCGATTGTCGGGTCGATCAACGTGCCGATCATCTACTTTTCGGTGAAGTGGTGGAATACGCTCCACCAAGGGGCGTCGGTGAGCCTGACGAAGGCGCCGTCGATGGCGACGATCATGGTGGTAACGATGCTCATCATGACCTTTGCCGCGTGGAGCTATTCGATCGCGGTGGCCCTCTGGCGCGCGCGGGCGTTGGTGCTTGAGCGCGAAGCCCACACTGACTGGGCGCAGCGAGCCGCGGCCGAGCTCGCCGCGCACCATCAGCGAGAGAGGAAGTGACGATGCAGTGGGAATCGTGGTCGGCATTCTGGGCGATGGGGGGGAAAGCCCCCTTTGTCTGGGGAAGCTACGCCGTGACCTTTGCGCTCCTTGCGCTCGAGGTGGGACTCCTTTGGCGCCGGTGGCGGCAAGCAGTGGCGCGGGTCGCTGCGGCGGCCTGTGCGGATGAGCATGAGGAGGTCGCGCAGTGACCCCAAGACAGAAGCGATTGGCGGTGATTCTCGCAGCGCTCTCGCTCCTTGCCGGGGCGGTAGCGCTCGTGCTCACCGCGTTTCAGGAGAATCTCGTCTTCTTCGTCACGCCGAGCGACGTCGCGCAAGGTAAAGCTCAACCGGGACGATATTTTCGCGTCGGGGGGCTTGTGGAATCGGGGTCGATCGAACGCGGCGCCGACGGGGTGACGGTCCGCTTTCGCATCACCGACACCGCCCACACGATCCCGGTGGTCTATCGCGGCGCGCTCCCTGATCTCTTTGGCGAGAATCAGGGGGCAGTGGCTGAAGGGACGCTCAGGGGCGACGGCGTCTTCGAGGCGAAAAAGGTGCTTGCGAAGCACGACGAAACTTATATGCCCCCCGAGGCGTCGCATGCGGTCGAACAGGCGCAGCGGGCGGCGAAAAGCGTAAAGGAGTGACCGGATGCTTGCAGAGTGGGGACAGGTGCTTTTGGCGTTGGCGATCGCGGTCGCGGCGATGCAAGCCTTTTTTGGTCTCGTCGGTGCGGAGCACGGCCGGGTGGCTTGGATGGTTGCGGCGCGCCGCGCGGCGCTTACCCAAGCGGCGGTGCTCGCGACCGCTTTTGCGGTGCTCATCACCCTCTTTTTGCGCAGCGACTTTTCGGTGGCGCTCGTGGCGAAAAACTCCTCCACCCTCACCCCCTGGTTCTACCAGGTGACCGCCGCATGGGGCAACCACGAAGGGTCGATGCTGATGTGGGCGGTGGCCCTTTCGGGGTGGAGCGCGGCGGTCGCGTGGCGGTCGCAAGCGCTCACCGAGGCGATGCGCGCGCGGGTCGTCGGCATTCTCGGGCTCGTGAGCTTTGGCTTTCTCCTCTTTTTGACGCTGACCTCGAACCCCTTTATCCGCCTCGTCCCGGCGCCTGCCGAGGGGCGTGACCTCAATCCGCTCCTTCAAGACCCCGGGATGATCATCCACCCGCCGCTCCTCTACATGGGCTACGTCGGAACCGCAGTCGCCTTTGCCTTTGCCCTGGCTGCGCTCCTCTCTGGGCGGATGGATGCCGCCTGGTCGCGGTGGGCGCGGCCGTGGATCCTCACCGCGTGGCTCTTTCTCACTCTCGGGATCATGGTCGGCTCGTGGTGGGCCTATTACGAACTTGGCTGGGGCGGCTGGTGGTTTTGGGATCCAGTCGAGAACGCCTCGTTTATCCCGTGGCTCGTGATGACGGCGCTCATTCACTCGATCATCGTGACTGAGAAGCGCGGCGCGTTTCGCGCCTGGACGGTGCTCTTGGCGATCGCGGCCTTCTCCTTGTCGCTTCTCGGCACCTTTCTCGTCCGCTCCGGCGTGATCACCTCGGTCCACGCCTTTGCTTCCGACCCCTCGCGCGGCCTCTTCATTTTGGGGCTCCTCGCGGTGACGGTCGGTGGGTCGCTCCTCCTCTTTGCCTGGCGGGCGCCGATGCTTGCCGGAGGGGGCGCATTTGGCTGGTTCTCGCGTGAGGCGACACTGCTGATCAATAACGTCCTCATGAGTGTCGCGGCGTTTGCCGTGTTGCTCGGGACCGTCTATCCGCTCCTCATGGACGCGTTGGGGTTGGGGAAACTTTCGGTCGGCGAACCGTACTTCGTCGCCGTCTTCGTCCCATTGATGACGCCGGCGGTCTTCTTTATGGCGATCTCGCCGTTTCTCCGCTGGAAAGAGGATCGGTGGCAACGGATCGCGAAGCGGCTGGTGATCGACGTCGCGGTCACGATGCTCGCTGCCGTTGCGGTGCTGATCGCTGCCCACCACCTCACCCTCCGGGCCTGGTTGGGGCTTTGGCTCACCTTCTGGGTCTTTCTCGCCAGCGTCCGGCTGCTCGTGGAACGGTTGCAGAACCGGGCTGAGGGGCAGCGGGTTAGCGAGCGGCTTGCGCGCATTCCCGGGTCGTGGTGTGGGATGTGGCTCGCCCACCTCGGCGTCGGGGTCTTCATCATGGGGGCAACCCTCTTGGGGGCATTTGAAGAACGTCTCGACGTCAAGATGGCTCCGGGGCAGGTGGCAGAGCTCGCCGGGTTCCAGTTCCATTTCCTTGGGGTGGAGCAGCGCGAAGGGCCCAACTACACCGCGATGCGTGGGACCATCGAAGTGACTCAGGGGGGGCGTCCTGTCGCGGTGCTCTACCCCGAAAAACGCAACTACCACTTCTCGGCGATGCCGATGACCGAAGCCGCGATTGCGACGACCTGGCGGCGTGACCTCTACGTCTCACTCGGTGACCCGGTCGACGACGGCGCGTGGGTGGTGATGCTCTTCTACAAACCGATGGTCCTCTTCCTCTGGCTGGGGCCGCTCCTGATGGCGGTCGGTGGGGTGACTGCCGCGCTCGACGCCCGCTACCGCCGCCGTGTCGCGGCACGGCTGCCCGCTGGGGCTATCGGCGCTCGTCTCTAAGGAGAAGTTCATGCGTTGGCGCTACGCTCTGCCGCTCCTCATTTTCATCGCCCTGGTGGCGCTCTTTGCCGCAGGGTTTCGCTTGAACCCGCGCGAAGTGCCGTCGCCCCTCGTCGGCAAACCGGCCCCGTCGTTCGCGTTGCCGCGCTTTGATGACCCTACCCAGACCGTTTCCCCGCAAGCGTGGGCCGGGAAACCTTACCTGCTCAATGTCTGGGCGACCTGGTGCGTTTCGTGCGCGCAGGAGCACGAGACCCTGCGGCAACTCCAGCAGCAGGGGGTGCGGATCATTGGCTTCAATTACAAAGAGATCCGCGGCGACGCAGCGCTCGACGCGCGGAAACTCACCCCGGAAGCAGAACAGCAGTTGGCGTGGCAACGGATCGGTGCCTGGCTGCAAAAGGGGGGGAACCCCTACGAGGAGATCGTCGTCGATCTGACCGGTCGCGCGGCGATCGACTACGGTGTCTATGGCACACCCGAGACCTTCTTCATCGACAAAGATGGAGTCATTCGCTACAAGCAGATCGGTCCGATCACGCCGGAATTGTGGCAGCAGAAGCTCCGCGCCGAGTGGCTCGCGCTCACGGGGGGGCAGTGATGGCGGCGCGCGCAATGGGGTATTGGGCGCGAACGGAGCGCCTGAGACGGGGGGGCTTGAGAAGACTCCTCGGCGCCCTGCTCTTTCCGCTCGGAGTTTTTCTTGCGCTCCTCTCCTCCCTACTCTACGCCGCTTCCCCGGCGGAGAGCGGTGCGCCGGTGACCCTTGCCCAGCCGCTCAACGATCCGGTCCTCGAGCAGCACGCGCTCACGCTGGGGCGCAAGCTCCGCTGCCTCGTCTGCCAAAACCAGTCGATCGCCGATTCGAACGCGGAACTCGCGCACGACCTGATGAACCAGGTTCGTGCAATGTTGCGGGAGGGCAAATCGGACCAGGAGATCGTCGACTTTCTCGTCGCCCGCTACGGCGATTTTGTCCTCTTGGAGCCCCCGATCGATCTTCGCACGCTGCTCCTCTGGACGAGCCCCTTTGTGCTCGCTGCTGGGGGCCTCTGGGGACTCTGGGCAGGGCTGCGACGGCGGGAGGCGACGTGTGCCGTGCAACTCGACGCCGCCGCTAAAGCGCGCGCCGATGCGCTGCTTGGCTCGACCCCCTCCAGCCACTCTTCTCAGGAGCCATCGTCGTGACGGGTTGGATCATTCTGAGCGGTGTCACCGCAGTCGCAGTGTTGGCGTTCGTCCTCTGGCCGCTCCTGCGGGGAGTGCGCCACTCCGCGCGCCTTTCGCACCGCGACGCGGTGATCGCGGCACTCCAAACTGAGCGGGCGCAACTCGAAGCCGACCACCGCGCCGGCCGCATCGACGCCGCCGCGTATGCCGCAGCGCTCGACGAGCTTCGCGCCCGAATTCTCGCCGAGGCCGAGGAAGATGGGGAGAGTGCCACCGCTGTCCGGCCAACAACAGGGGCACAACCGGCCCTTGCCGCGTCGCTTTTTGGTTTGGCGCTCATCGGCGGCGGGGGGTTCTACCTCCTCGTTGGTGCTCCCCAGTGGGCCGACGACGCCCGCGTCGCTCTGGTGAGCCGCGAAGCCCGTGCGGCACCGGCAGCGGGTGGCATTACTCCGGAACGGATCCGGCAGTTGGTCGCGCAGCTTGCCGAGCGGCTCGCGCAAAATCCCGACGACCCCCAAGGGTGGCGGATGCTTGCCCGCTCCTACATGGTCTTGGAGGATAGCGACGCGGTGTTGGATACCTGGGCGAAAATCGGCGCGCGCATCCCTGCTGACCCGGAGGTGCTCCTCGACTGGGGTGAGCTCCTAGCGGCGGCAAGCGGCGGCTTTACGGCTGACGCGGTCCAGCTCGTCGAACGTGCGGTGGCGTTGGCCCCCCAATCGCTGCGCGCGCTCGCCCTTGCCGGTGCCGCCGCGTCGGCGAGCGGTGACCCGGCGAACGCGATCCGCTACTGGGAGCAGCTCCTTCCTATGACTCAGGGGAACGACGAGGCGCGTCAAGCGGTGACGGCGGCGATTGCGGAAGAGCGTCAGAAACTGGCGGGAGCCCCGCGTCAGAATGCTCCCGGCGAGGAGCGGAGCGCGCGGTAAAAGGTTCTTGCAGCCGCGCGGCGATCGGGGCGAAGAGTTCCGGGAGCTTCTTCGCCCCCGGCGTCTCTGCGTACGCTTGCCACTGCTCGAGGTCAAGCGCAAAGGCGGCAAGAATCCGTGCCGCAGAGAGCCCCTCCGGCGCGATCGCGGCAAGCCATGTTCCCTTTTCGCTGCGCTCGACCCACCCGAGGAGCGCAAGCCGCTCCAGAATCGCCTCGCACTCGTGCGGTGGCAGTTTTGCCGCGTGCCACAGGGCCTCTTGGGGAAGCGATCGTCCCTCCCGCTGCGCATACCAGAGCGTCTCTAAGATCGTCCACGCGGCAAGCGCCTCAAACCCGGGAAAATGGGGCATGCTTTTGATCTCGGCAGCCGTCTCTTCAAATGCAGCGGCAGCGACTGCGCCACTCAAAATCAACAGCCACAGCGAATAGAGCCACAACAGAAAGATCGGAAGTGTGGCAAACGCCCCGTAGATCAACGTGTAGGTGGGGATCGTCGCGACAAACCAGCCGAAACCCTTCTGGAGAAGCAGGAAAAGCACCGCGACCAGAAAACCGGTCACCGCGGCGATCCGCCCCTGAACCGGGTGGTGCGGCACTGCGTAGTAGAGAAAAGTGAAAAAGAGCCATAAGAGCGCAAGCGGCACGAGGAGCGCGAGCAGTTGATCCGACCACGACGCGTGTCCCGCAAACTCCGACGCCTCTTGCGCGAGCGCCCGGGCTACCGCAATGCTTCCGCCCACCAACAGGGGCCCCGCGGTGAGGACAAACCAGTAGAGCGTGAGCCGCCGCGCCCAGCCGCGTGCCCGCCGGGCGTTCCAGATGCGGTTGAAGACATCTTCGACGGTCGCAAGCAGCAGCACCGACGTAAACACCAGCATGCTTGAGCCGAGCGCCGTCAGCTGCCCGGCGTTCGCCGTGAATGCCTCGGCGTACTGGGTGATGATCGTCGCAGCAGCGTCAGGCAGGAGGTTTGCCGTCAAAAAATCGCGCAGCGCCTCGCCCAACTGGGCAAAGGCCGGAACGGTGCGGAAGAAGAGGATCGCGAGCGTCGCGATTGGCACCAGCGCCAAGAGGGTGGTGAACGCCAGCCCCCCCGCCACCTCCCAACAGTTGGTGGCAAGAAACCGATCGGCAAAGCGGCGCGCAAACGCGCGCAAAAAGGGGGAGATCCTCGCCATAAAACGATCTTACCGCGAAACCCCTCAAGTTTTGCTTTC
>NZ_BAAHXE010000015.1:0-45292 GCF_054657095.1 Hydrogenophilus islandicus
CCCACCGAAGCAGATGCATACCCACTCAAAAGGCACCCACACTTATCGGCTATCCCAAATTGTCAAAGAGCACCGCAGAAACGAGAGTCTAACAAATCTATCCAAAACTCGTCAACCCCCCCCCACGCCGATTTGCTTTTTGTCCTGCGTTGTCGTGCGAGGGAGGCGAATTCTATCCGTTCCGGATCAGCTCTGTCAACTCCCCAATGTGCGCAATCGGGATCACCTCCATTCCTGGTATGGGTTGTTTGGGACGATTGCCGCGCGGTACCCAGGCGAGATGGAAACCCAATTTTGCCGCTTCGCGCAACCGTTCCTGGCCTCTTGGCGCAGGACGGATCTCCCCGGCAAGACCGATTTCACCAAACGCAACGAGCGACACGGGAAGCGGCTGGTTGCGCATCGAGGAGAGAATCGCGGCCGCAACGGCAAGGTCGGCCGCCGGTTCAATGATGCGCACACCTCCCACGGCGTTGAGAAAGACATCCCACTGGGCGGTGGCCACCCCAGCGTGGCGGTGGAGGATCGCGAGGAGCATCGCGAGGCGGTTCGCTTCCAGCCCAACGGCCAACCGGCGGGGATTGGGCGTGGTGACGGGATCGACGAGCGCTTGAATTTCGACGAGCAGCGGACGGGTTCCTTCGAGCGTCGGCAGGATGATGCTGCCGGCGACATCGGGGCGATGCTCCGAAAGGAAGATCGCCGAGGGGTTCGCGACCCCTCTGAGCCCCCGGTCGGTCATCGCAAAGACACCGAGTTCGTTCGCCGCGCCGAAACGGTTTTTGAACGCACGGATCAGACGAAAATTGGCGTGGGGATCCCCTTCGAAGTAGAGGACTGTATCGACAATGTGTTCGAGCACCCGCGGCCCGGCAAGGCTCCCCTCTTTGGTGACGTGACCCACAAGGATCACCGCAGTAGCTGTCGTCTTGGCAAAACGGGTGAGGATCGCGGCGCACTCCCGCACTTGACTGACCGAACCGGGAGCCGAGGAGAGGGTTTGGGTATAGAGCGTTTGGATCGAATCGATGACCGCAACGCGAGGACGTTGCCGCTCGAGGAGCGCAAGAATCGCTTCGACTTCGATCTCCGCCAGAAGCGGAATCGCAACCGTGCCGAGCCCGAGGCGATCGGCGCGCAACGCGACCTGCTCGGGCGACTCTTCGCCGGTGACGTAGAGGGTTGGCCCGAGCCCTGCCCCTTCGAGCGCTCCGAGGCATTGCAACAGCAGGGTCGATTTGCCGATACCAGGGTCACCTCCGAGGAGGACAACGCCCCCTGGAACCAAACCGCCGCCCAAGACGCGATCCCACTCCGAGAGGCCCGTGGGAATGCGTTGCAGGGGCGCGCGCTGGACCACGTCGACCGTGACGATGCCCGGGGTATTGGCACCGGCAACCGGTTGATGGCTCGCTGTTCTGCCCCCCTTTCCCCTTGCGCTGCGGCTACTCTCGCGCGAAGCGGCAGCAACCTCCTCCAGCGTATTCCATTCCCCACATTGAGTGCACCGCCCCTGCCACCGAGGGTATTCGGCGCCGCACTCGCGGCACTGGAAAAGGTTAGCCGCCCGCGCCATTGATACTCCGGTTACCGCGCAAACGCAAGCCTAGGAGCCAAAGAAGAATTCGGCCTTGGGCAAGGATCGCTCCATCGCTTTGAGCCGCTCTTTGGCAAATTCGGCAAAGACGGTGATTTTCCGCGAACGGAACTTGTCTTTCGGCATGATGATGACAAAGGGGGTATGAAGCGGCGGATCGAGGGGGAGCGCACGCAGGTCGGCCGCACGGATCTCCTCAAGGAGCGCTGCGCGCGACGCGATCGCAACGCCAATTCCCGCTGCCGCGAGGTGTTTGACCCCCGCGAGCGTCCCCATTTCGGCGGCGATGTTGAGCGTTGCAGGATCAATCCCCGCTTGTTCAAAAAATTGT
Organism: Hydrogenophilus islandicus; assembly: GCF_054657095.1. Taxonomy (NCBI): domain Bacteria; kingdom Pseudomonadati; phylum Pseudomonadota; class Hydrogenophilia; order Hydrogenophilales; family Hydrogenophilaceae; genus Hydrogenophilus; species Hydrogenophilus islandicus. Next base: position 1,929 of record NZ_BAAHXE010000015.1, read on the forward strand.
TCGGACAATTCGCGAATCGCATTGCCCGGGTCGCGCTGAATGAACGGATATTGTGCGAGATCCTGTGCCGTGACGCGCTTTTTGCCGCTCTTCGCGAGCGGGTGGGCAGGCGCGAAGATTGCCCAGAGTTCGTCATGTCCCGCCGGGATCTCTTCGATATGGGGGTCGTCGGCGACGATTTCGATCATCCCCATGTCGAGTTCGCGATTGGCGACCCGGCTTTGCGTCAGTTCCGAGTTGCCGACGATCAACCGAGGAATGACGTTGGGGTGACGTCTTTTGAACTCTTCGATGAGTCGGGGTGCCCAAAATGCCGCCAGGGTGGTGGAGCAGCCAATGGTGAGCGGCCCTCTGAGCTCTTGTGTAAGTTCACTGATCCGGGTCTCGAGTTCATCATCGAGGAGAATCATCCGCTCAGCGTAAGCAAAGACGATCTCCCCTGCTGGGGTGAGGCGAAGTTTGCGGTGGCTCCGGTCGATGAGCGTGGTGTCGAAATGCTCCTCCAGTTGCTTGATCTGGAAAGTCACCGCAGGCTGAGTCATCCCGAGTTTTTCGGCAGCCCGGGTGAAAGAGCCCGATTTGACAACGGTGTAGAAGACGCGTAAGCGACGGTCGGCCATGATTCTGCTCTCCTCTTACTTTTTGTTCTGGGGTGTGCGCACGGGACGGGTTGAACGGGGGGCCGGGGCGCGAGGTGCCGCTTCCCGGCGGGTTGCAAGCCCCTTGGGAAGGGGTATCCCAAAGAGTTGCGCGATCTCTTCTGGAGTCAGCTCTTGCCACATCCCCCGTTTGAGACGGGATGGTAGCGCAATCGGACCATAACGGACGCGGATGAGGCGGCTCACAGTGTACCCGAGCGCTTCAAACATCCGTCGTACTTCTCGGTTACGCCCTTCAGCAATGGTGACCCGGTACCAGTGGTTGGCCCCTTGGCCACCGAGGTCGACGAGGGTATGAAAACGGGCCGGTCCGTCTTCAAGGACGACGCCCTGAAGGAGCTCTTCGGTATGTTCCGGCGTGAGCGTACCGAGGATGCGCACCGCATACTCCCGCTCCCAGCCGTAGCGGGGGTGCATCAGGCGGTGGGCCAGGTCGCCGTCGGTGGTGAGAATCAGCAACCCCGAGGTGTTGATGTCGAGACGCCCCACCGCCAACCAGCGGCCGCGGCGCAGAATCGGCAAGCGATCGAAGACGCTCGGCCGCCCTTCTGGGTCATGGCGCGAGACGATCTCCCCTTCTGGTTTGTGGTAGAGAATCACCCGGGGGAACGCTTGGGCACTGCGCCATTCGAGGAGCTTTCCGTCGAGTTTGATCCGGTCATTCGGCTGGACCCGATCACCGAGCGTCGCAATGCGGTCGTTGATGCGCAAACGCCCTTCCTGAATCCAGTTTTCGATCGTTCGCCGCGACCCTAGGCCCAAACGAGCAAGAACCTTCTGCAAGCGTTCGCCCACAGGTTGAGCGGGTGATGGGGGTGCGTGATGGGTCTCACCTCGTTTCATGGGCGTGATCCTCGTCGGGTGATTGAGCCTGTCCGCTCAAGGTAGGTTGCAGCACAGCCAGGAGCTCGTCGCGGCTTTTCAGGCCAAGGTCGCACAAAAAGTGCGGGGTGATCGCCCACAGCGGGGGACGACCGGGACTGTCGCGGTGACCGACGATTTCGATCCATCCCCGATCTTCGAGCTGGCGAAGGGTATTGGGCGAGAGTTCGACGCCGCGAATTTCCGAAATTTCCCCTCGAGTCACTGGACCTTGGGAGGCGATGATTGCAAGGGTCTCCAGTGCGGCGCGGCTGAGCTGTTTTGCTGTTTGGTTCAAAAGGCGGTCGAGGTAGGGCTGAACTGCGGCAACGGTGCGAAAGCGCCACCCTTCCGCAACGCAGACCAGCTCCACCGCCCGCCCTTGCCACTCGCGCTGGAGCTCCGCGAGTGCCGAGGCGATGATGTCGTTGCCTGGGTCAGGGTCGAAACAGAGGCGCAATTCGCTGATCGCGAGCGGCCGGTCGGCGGAGAGCAGAACCGCTTCGAGAATGTGGCGAAGCGGCCACGGGTGGGACGAAGTAAAAGCGACACTCATCCTTCGTGCGCCTCCCTTCGCGGCGAAGCGGTAACCGAGTCGCCGCACCACTGGACCGTGATCGGGGCGAGCGGTTCGCTCTGCTCGAGGACGACCGCGCCCAGACGGGTCAGCTCCAAAAGGGCGAAGAATGCAGTGACGAGGTAGAGACGGCCTGGGTTGGGCGGCAGGAGCGATGAAAAGGGGAGCGGCTGCCCTGCTGACCGGAGCGTTGCGAGGAGCCTCTCCTGCACTGCTGCCACAGTGACCGGTTCTTCGACCACTTCGTGCGGCCGGTTTGCTTCACGGCGCGCGAGCAGCTCCCACCACGCTTGGGCCAATTGGCGCGCCGTTGGTGGCGTGAGCGGCGGCGGAGCGGCTTTTTCGGGCAACGCCACGGGATGGAGCCAGAGAAACTCTCTCCCCGCACGGGGAAGCGTATCCAATCGCTCGGCTGCGCGCCGAAACGCTTCATAGCGCGACAACTGGGCGACGAGCCGCGCTCGCGGATCTTCCTCGCCCTCCCCCCCTCGTTCCGCGTGCGCTGTGCGGGGCAGAAGGAGCCGCGCTTTCAGTTCGATGAGGGTCGCCGCCATCGCGAGATATTCCGCGGCGAGGTCGAGGTCGAGCGCTTTCATCGCCGCGACGTAGTGGAGATACTGTTCGGTGAGCTCTGCCACTGGAATGTCACGCAGGTCGATCCGGTTTTTCCGGATGAGAAACCACAAGAGGTCGAAAGGGCCTTCGAACGCGGCAAGAAGCACCCGCAGCGCTTGCGGTGGAATGTAGAGGTCGGTGGGAAGCGACGCAAGCGGCTCGCCGTAGAGACGAGCGATCGGCTCGTCGATCGCGTCTGTAGTCAGTTCCAGCGCCCGTTCCACGACAGCGTGCCGCCTCAGGTGTAATCGATCCCGATCGCTTCGCGCACGTCGCGCATCGTCTCCTGGGCGACTTTGCGCGCCTTTTCGCAACCGTCGGCGACAATCGCGCGCACGAGCGTCGGGTCGTCGAGATAGGGTTGGGCGCGTTCGCGGAACTTCTCTTGCTCTTTCAGGATCGCCTCCAATACCGGCTGTTTGCAGTCGAGGCAACCGATCGTCGCGTTGCGGCACCCCTCCTGCACCCACTGGTGGCACGCCGCATCGGTGTAGATCTTGTGAAATTGCCACACCGGGCACCGTTCCGGTTCGCCAGGGTCGGTGCGCCGCACTCGGGCCGGGTCGGTGCGCATCGTCCGCACCTTTTTCGTCACACTCTCTGGCTCTTCCCGCAGCGCAATGGTGTTGCCGTAACTTTTCGACATCTTCTGCCCGTCCAACCCGGGCATTTTCGCCGCTTCGGTAAGAAGCGCCTCCGGCTCCACCAGAATCAAACGGTGGCGCCCTTCGAGGTAGCCGTAGAGCCGCTCGCGGTCCCCCAGGGTGAGATTCTGCGCTTCTTCAAGGAGCGCTTTGGCTTGCTCCAGCGCCTCGTCGTCGCCGTTTTGTTGATAGCGGGTGCGCAAATCGAGGTAGAGTTTCGCCCGCTTGCCGCCGAGCTTCTTCACCGCCTCCAGTGCTTTCGCTTCGAATTCCGGTTCTCGGCCGTAGAAGTGGTTGAAGCGGCGAGCGATTTCGCGCGTCAGTTCAATATGGGGCACTTGATCTTCCCCCACCGGCACGAGGTTGGCGCGATAGATCAAGATGTCCGCCGCCTGCAGGAGCGGGTAACCGAGAAAACCGTAGGTGGTCAGGTCTTTGTGGGCGAGTTTCTCGATCTGGTCTTTGTAGGTCGGAACCCGCTCCAACCAGCCGAGCGGCGTGCTCATCGAGAGGAGCAGATGGAGTTCGGCATGCTCGAGCACCCGCGACTGGATGAAGAGGGTCGCCTGCGTCGGGTTGATCCCTGCGGCGAGCCAGTCGATGATCAACTCCCAGGTGTTTTGGGCGATGGCTTGCGGCTCATCGTATTGGGTCGTGAGCGCGTGCCAGTCGGCGACGAAAAAGAAACAGGGATATTCGTCCTGGAGCTTCACCCAGTTTTTCAACACACCGTGGTAGTGACCGAGGTGGAGTCGCCCCGTTGGGCGCATCCCAGAGACGACGCGTGGCGCGTACATGGATCTTACACTCCTATACCGACCAAATGGAGAAAAGCATGACGAACGAGGGCGTAGAGCGGCCAAAGGATCAGGGAGAGTCCGCCCGAGAAGAGGAGCAGCAGCACGATCACCATGCCGTAGGGTTCGAGTCGGGCAAAGAGCGCTGCAAGACGATAGGGCAGCGCGGCGACGACCATCCGGCCACCGTCGAGCGGGGGAACAGGCAGGAGATTGACGAGCGCCAAAATGAGATTGATGTGGATGCCTGCATCGCCCATTTTGGCAAGCGCCAGCCACGCTCCTCCGGGGCCAAAGAGGAAAGCGATTTTGTAGACGGCCGCCCAAAAAAGGGCCTGAACGAGGTTAACAAAGGGTCCTGCGCCGGCCACCCAAAACATATCCTGTTTCGGTCGGTGCAAAAACCGGGGGTCAACAGGAACCGGTTTGGCCCAGCCAAAGAGCATCGCAGGGCCGCCGAAGAGGGTCGAGAGGGTGAGGATCGCAAGCGGCACCGCGACGGTACCCACCGGATCGATGTGCTTGAGGGGGTTGAGCGTGATGCGTCCCAGCCGTTCCGCAGTGGGGTCGCCAAAAGCGCGGGCGACGAACCCGTGCGCCGCTTCATGAAGCGTGATCGCAAAGAGCACCGGCAAGGCCCAGATCGCGACTGCGGCGATCAGTTCCTCGATCACGCTTCGTCTCCTTCGAGGTCCAACCCCAGTTGGGCGGGGTCTCCCAAACCGACGCGGCGCACGACTGGGGGGTTTTCGGTGAGATCGACGATGGTCGTGAGGCCATTCGGCATCTCGCCGGTATCGACAACCGCAGCAAGATGGTGGCCCAGCCGATCCAGAATCTCATCCGGATCAGTCAGCGGCTCCGCTTCGCCTGGGAGTTGCACGGTGGTGGCCAGAAGGGGCGAGCCATGAGCAGCGAGCAGCGCTTGGACGACGGGATGTGCTGGGACCCGCAGACCGATCGTCCGCCGTTTGGGGTGAAGGACGCGGCGCGGGAGCTCATGGGTCCCTTCCAAAATGAAGGTGAAGGGCCCGGGCGTACCCAGCTTGAGGAGGCGGTATTGCCGGTTGTCGACGCGCGCGTATTGCCCGAGCACCGAGAGATCAGGGCACAAAAGGGTAAAGAGGTGGTTGTCATCAACACCCCGCAAGCGCCTAACCGTGGCAAGGGACGAAGCATCCCCGACGGGCCAGACGAGCGAGTAGGAGGCTTCTGTCGGGAGGGCAATCACCCCACCCTCCGCCAAGAGATCAGCCAGTTGCGCGACACCGCGTGGCTGCGGGTTGCGCGGATGCAAGACAATTCGTTGCGCTTTCATAGAAAACGATTATATCCTTTGCGCCCAGATTTGGCGTGCCCGGAGGAGATCTTCCCACGCTTTCCGTTTGTCTGCTGGATTGCGCAGAAGATAGGCGGGATGATAGGTGACCACGACGGGAATGCCCTGGTAAGCGAACCGTTTTCCCCGTGCTTCGGCGATCTTCACCTCTTCATTGAGGAGCGCCAATGCAGCGGGTTTGCCGAGGGCGACGATGATGCGCGGCGCAACCAGTGCAATCTGGCGCGCGAGAAAAGGGAAACAGGCGGCGATCTCGTCGACGTGGGGCGTGCGGTTCATCGGGGGGCGGCATTTCACCGCGTTGGCGATGAAGACTTGGCTGCGGTCGAGCCCCAGCGCAAAGAGCATCTCGTCAAGGAGTTTCCCAGCGGGACCGACGAACGGCTCACCGATGCGATCCTCCTCTCGCCCCGGCCCCTCGCCGACAAAGAACCACTCCGCGTGCCGATTGCCGACACCGGGTACTGCTTGCGTCCGCTCGCGGGAGAGCGCACAGGCGGCACACGCGCGAATTTCGGCCTCGAGCAGATCCCAATCGAGCGTCGCGATGTGCGCGCTACGGGTTGGGTCATCGCTGCCACGGGCCACTGTTGCCGCAGTAGCTCCTTTCGTGAAGGGCGAGGCGGGGCGCCGCTCATCAAAAGTTCGTTGAGGCACAGGGAGAGGCTGGGGAACGAGGGGGGCACGAGACGGCGACTGCTCAGCAGCGGGTGCGGTTGCCGAAGCGCGCTCTGCGGGGGATAGGCGCTCACGAGCCTCTTTCGGCCATGCGGCGCGCAGCCGCCACAGGGGCGTGAGCTCCATCGCCTCGAGCGTCGCGAACGGCAGCGAATCGAAAGGAGAAGTAGCCATCTTCAGCCCCCCCGATACATGACCCACGCGTCGATCCGTTGCCCGTCGGGCAGACGGTAGTACCCCTGCCGCGTCGCGGTGCGGACAAAACCGTTTTGCTCGTAGAGGGCGATCGCGGGAAGGTTATCGGCACGGACCTCAAGCCAAAATTGGGTCGTGAGGGGATTCTGCCCGAGCCAGTGGTGGAGCATCTGGGTCGCAAAACCGCGGCGGCGAAACCGGGGAGCGACGACGAGATTCAAAAGGTGCGATTCGTCCGCGACCCAAAGCGCGACGTAGTAGCCGCATGGCCCCTCCTCCGACCAGATGCCCCAGCCGCGTTGTGGTGCGTCCTGTTCCCAGCAGGGGGTAAAGTGCGCCGCCTGCCACGGCATCGCTTGCGCCTGAACCTCTAGGGGGAGAATCCAGGTGAGGTCGTCAGCGGTCAATGGGCGAAAAGTAAGCGTCATGAAGTAGCGGTCAGGCTCTTTTTGCCCGCGCGCAATGCGCGCTGCTCCTCTAGGGTGAGCGCCACCCGGTCGCGCACATAGTGGGGGTGCGCCTCCTCGGCTGCCACCCACTCGCCCCGCGCGACTGCGGAACAGGCCGCGGCAAGGAGCGCCTCCACCGTGAGGGCATCGATCAGCCGATCCTCGGTCGGAGCGCTCCAGTGGGCCGGCCAGTTCGTCGGGGTGCGAAAGCGGGCGACACGAAACGGGCGAGGCGTCTCGTCCATCAACGGTTCGGGAGCACCACCGCTTGCCGCAACAAGAAGCGGCTCAGAGATCGGCTGCCAATCTCCACCCCCATCGACCGCGAACCCGCGCAGGTACCACTCCCCCATCCGGGCGTCGGCTGCAACCCAGACGCGATCGTTCCTGAGATCGGGGAAAGCGCTTCGCCCGATCAGTGCGAGCGAATCGAGCGGCACCACCGGTTTTCCAAGCGCCATCGCAAGCCCTTGGGCGACGGAACAGGCAAGCCGTACCCCGGTAAATGCCCCAGGTCCAGCGGCAAACGCGACCGCATCGAGCTCCTTTTGCCAATGGAGAATACCCATCTCGGCTAAAAGATCGGCCAGCGCGGGGAGAAGGTGCTCCGAATGGCGTGCATAACCCGCGAGTGTGCGCGAGCGTGTCACGCCTTGCCAAAAAACGGCGATCAACGCAATCTCTGACGCGGTGTCGAACGCGATGATTCTCATGAATGCGATTGTACCGAGAATGCAGGTACAATCGCACGCTATGAAGTTTCTTTTCGACCTCTTTCCCGTCATCGCCTTTTTTACCACCTACCAGCTCCTGAAAAGTCAGAGCGCGTGGAGCGCGCTGCTGGCCCCGTGGTTTGGCGACGCCGTCACGGTCGAGCGCGTACCGCTCCTCGCGGCAACGGCGGTGACGATTCTCGCCACTGCGCTCCAGATCGGCTGGCTCAAAATGCGTCACCAACCGGTCGATAAAACCTTGTGGGTCACCTTTTTCCTCGTCTCACTCTTAGGCGGTGCGACGCTCGTTTTTCACGACCCCCGCTTCATTCAGTGGAAACCGACCGTACTCTACGGTTTGATGGGGGTCACCTTGTGGGTTTCGAGGCTGCTCGGGCGTAACCTCTTGGAACTTACGCTCGGCCGTCAAGTCCAACTGCCTTCCGCGCACTGGAAGTCGCTTTCGGACGCCTGGTCGCTCTTTTTCTTCACTTTGGCCGGGCTCAACTGGTGGGTGGCGCACCACTGGAGTGAAGCAGCGTGGGTGCAATTCAAGCTCTTTGGCACCCTGGGGCTGACGCTCCTCTTTGTTTTGGCACAGGCCTGGTGGGTCCAGCGCCACGCGATTCCCGAAGAAGAAAAAGGAGAAACCCGATGACCCCTGAGGAGAAGTACGCAGCGATTGCCGAACGGCTCACCGCTGCCCTCGCTCCGCAGCATCTCGTGATCGAAGACCAGAGCGCACACCATGCCGGCCACAACCCGAACGCGGCGAAAGGGGGTACCCACTACGCGCTGACGATCGTCTCCGACCACTTTGTCGGCAAAGGGATTGTCGCGCGCCACCGCATGGTCTATGAGGCGTTGGGGCCACTCATGGAGACGATTCACGCGCTTGCGATTACCGCGAAGGCGCCAAACGAAGGGTAACCGACCACTGGAACTGCAACGCTTTGGTCACCTGATCCACCATTTTTACCGTCAGAAAGGAGCATCATGAAAAGACCCCGCACAACCCAACACCTCATCGCAGCCACGCTGCTGTGGGGCGCGCTCTCGCTCTCGGCGAATGCAGCTGACGTGGGCAAGGTGAATGGCCAGGCGATTCCGCAGTCACACCTCTCCGCGATTCTCGAAAAGCAGCTGGAACAGGGGCAAAAAGATTCCCCGGAATTGCGGGAAGCGATCCGTGAAGAACTAATCCGCCGCGCCGTCCTCGAGCAGGCAGCGAAAAAGGCTGGGGTTGAGAAAGACCCCAAAGTCCAAGCCGAAATGGCGCTTGCCAAGCAAGGGGTTTTGTTGCGCCACTACCTGACCGACTACCTGCAACGCAACCCGGTGACCGAAGAGGAGGTGAAAGCCGCTTACGAGAACATCAAAAAAGCCTTCTCGGGGAACGAGTACCGCGTGCGCCACATCCTTTTCGATAATGAAGAGGCGGCCAAGCAAGCCATCGCCGACCTCAAGGCGAGCAAAGCCCAATGGGACGAGCTTGCCAAACAGTCGAAAGATCCCGGAAGCAAAGATAAAGGGGGCGATTTAGGGTGGGCCTCTCCTGAGATGTTCGTTCCGGAATTCAGCCAAGCGATGACCCAACTGAAAAAAGGGGAGATGACCGAGAAACCGGTGAAGAGCCAGTTCGGTTGGCATGTGATCCGCCTCGACGACGTTCGTCCCCAAACCCCGCCGCCGCTTGAGACGATCAGAGCCCAGTTGGAGCAGCAGCTCCAGCAGCAGAAGATTGAGCGTCATATTGACGAACTGGTCAAAAAGGCAAAAGTGGAGTAAGTTTCTCGCCCATCACGGGCCGCAGAGAGCAAACCCGAAAAAAAGCGCTTGCGAAATTCGCAAGCGCTTTTTTATTGGGCATCGCACTTTCGGCGAATGGACGACCGAGCGCCCGTCAGCACCCTGCCGTCAGCGCCTCAGTGGCAAAGGAGATCGTCACATCGGCGCCCGCGACCACCGTTTCCGCGAGGGCGGTGGCCTGCGGGAGGATATGGTCGGCGTAGAAGCGCGCGGTGTCGCGTTTCCCTTGGTAGAAGAGGGGATCAGGCACGTTACCATTCGCCAGCTGCTTGTGGGCAACCAGCGCAGCGCGCGCCATATGCCAGCCGCCACAAACCACCCCGAAGAGCTCGAGGAGCGGTACGGAGCTCGCGTGCGCGGCTTTCGGGTTGGTTTGGAAGTTCGCGACAATGAACTCAACCCCTTTTCGCAGTGCCGCAACGCCCGCTTCCAGCCGCCCGGCAATGCGGCCGAGATCCGCTTCTCCTGTGGCACGAAGCGCAGCCACCGTCTTCTCCATCTCTTGGGCAAGCATCTGGGCAATGAGTCCACCGTTACGCGCGATCTTGCGCCCGATGAGGTCGTTCGCTTGGATCGCTGTCGTCCCTTCGTAGATCGGTGTGATGCGGGCGTCACGGAAATGTTGCGCGGCGCCCGTCTCTTCGATGAAGCCCATTCCGCCGTGCACCTGAATGTTGAGCGAAGTCATCTCGACCGCTTTTTCGGTGCACCACCCTTTGACCACTGGAATCATCAATTCGACGTAAGCCTGGCTCCGCTCCCGAACCGCTGGGTCAGGGTGGTGGCGGGCGAAATCGAATGCGCTGGCGACGTGGTAGTTCATTGCCCGCATCGCTTCGGTGTGCGCTTTGATGCGCAGCAGCATCCGACGGACATCGGGGTGCTTGATGATCGGCACGCGTGCGCCACTTTTCTCGCCGACCTCAAACCCCTGAATCCGCTCCTGGGCGTAGGCCAGTGCCTGCTGATAGGCACGCTCCGCAAGCGCCAACCCCTCCATCCCCACCGCGAAACGTGCTTCGTTCATCATGATGAACATATACTGCAGACCCTTGTTCGGTTCGCCGACCAACTCGCCGATCGCGCCGCCTTGGTCGCCGAACGAGAGGACGCAGGTGGGGCTGCCATGAATTCCCAATTTGTGTTCGATCGAGACGCAGCGAACGTCGTTGCGGCTGCCCAGAGAACCGTCCTCATTGACCAGATACTTCGGGACGACGAAGAGCGAAATCCCCTTCACCCCTTCAGGCGCATCGGGGAGCCGAGCGAGCACCAGATGGACGATGTTCTCGCTCATCTCGTGTTCCCCGTAGGTGATAAAGATCTTCTGGCCAAAGAGTTTGTAGCGGCCGTCCGGCGTCGGTTCGGCGCGGGTGCGCACGGCGGAGAGGTCAGAGCCAGCCTGGGGTTCGGTGAGGTTCATCGTCCCAGTCCACTCGCCGCTCACCATTTTGGGGAGATAGAGCTGCTTCTGACGATCGGTGCCGCAGAGCATCAACGCTTCGATCGCCCCTTGCGTGAGCATGGGGCAGAGGGAGAAGGCCATGTTGGCCGACTTCCAGAGCTCCATCACCGCGGTCGAGACCAGTTTCGGCAACCCCTGACCGCCGAACTCCGGGTCACAAGCCACAGCGGTCCATCCCGCTTCACGAAACTGTTGGTAGGCCTCTTTCCAGCCCGTAGGGGTCGTGACGCGTCCATCTTCCCACCGGCACCCTTCACGGTCACCGATGCGGTTGAGCGGTGACAAGACCTCAGTGGCAAACTTACCCCCTTCTTCGAGAATCGCTTGCACGACGTCGGGAGTTGCCTCTTCACATCCCGGCAGTTGCGCGATCTCATTGAGCCCGCACAACTCTTCCATCACAAAACGCATATCGCGCAGCGGCGCACGGTATTCAGCCATTTTGCTACTCCTTTTTACAGTTTTTTCGTCAATTCAGGAACCGCTTCGAAGAGGTCGGCAACGAGCCCATAATCGGCCACTTGGAAGATGGGCGCTTCGGGATCTTTGTTGATCGCGACAATCACTTTCGAATCTTTCATCCCGGCAAGGTGCTGGATCGCCCCCGAAACGCCGATCGCAAAGTAGAGTTCCGGTGCGACAATCTTGCCGGTTTGACCGACCTGCCAGTCGTTCGGTGCATAGCCGGCGTCCACCGCCGCACGCGAAGCACCGATCGCGGCGTTGAGTTTGTCAGCAAGGGGCTCCAAGAGGGCGTGGAACTGTTCGGCGCTCCCCAGCCCCCGCCCCCCGGTGACGATGACGCGCGCCGAGGTGAGCTCAGGCCGGGCCGACTGGGTCAACTCCCTGCTCACCACGGTAACTTTCGGGCCAGTAAAGGTGACCGAGAGGCGTTCGATCGGCGCGACCGCATCACGCGTCGCAACCGCGTCGAAGGCGGTGGTGCGAATGGTGAGCACGAGCGGCTCGTCGTCGCAGGTGACGGTGGCCAACGCATTCCCCGCATAGATGGGACGGACAAAGGTCTTTTCGTCAAGAATTCGGACGACGTCGGAGATCTGCGCCCGGTCGAGTTTTGCCGCAACCCGCGGAGCGCAGTTTTTCCCAAAAGCGGTCGAGGGGAAGAGCAGATAACGAAATCCCGAGGATGCCGCGAGGACCGCATCGGTCACCGCTTCCGCCGTGTGTCCGTCGAGTTCAGGAGCGTCGGCGTGCAGCACCTTGACGACTCCGTCGAGTTTAGCCGCAGCTTCTGCCGCCCCTGTACACCCTTTCCCTGCGACGAGCACCACGACCTCGCCCAATATTTTTGCCGCTGCCACCGTGTGGGCGGTACTGGAGAGCAGCGTCTCATCGTTGTGCTCAGCGATCACCAAGACGCGATGCGCCATTTTCCTTCTCCTTTCCTAACCTTTAGAGGACTTTCGCTTCGTTTTTCAGTTTCGCGATGAGCTCGTCGACGTCGGCAACCTTCACGCCCCCTTTCCGTTTCGGCGGCTCCGCGACCTTGAGCGTACGAATGCGCGGGGTGACATCAACGCCGAGCGACTCCGGCGTGACCGTCTCCAGCGGTTTCTTCTTCGCTTTCATGATGTTGGGAAGCGACGCAAACCGCGGTTCATTGAGGCGCAGGTCGGTGGTGATCACCGCAGGCAACGCCATCGCGAGGGTCTCCAGCCCCCCGTCGATCTCGCGCTTGACCGTAACGGTTTGGGTTGCGGTGTCCACAGTCACTTGCGAAGCGAAGGTGGCTTGCGGCCAGTTGAGGAGCGCTGCGAGCATCTGGCCCGTCTGGTTGGCGTCGTCGTCAATCGCTTGCTTACCGAGGATCACCAACTGCGGGGCCTCTTGGCGAACAATCGCGGCAAGTAGCTTCGCCACGGCAAGCGGTTGCAGTTCCACTTCGGTGGTGACGAGGATCGCACGATCTGCACCCAGTGCAAGCGCCGTGCGCAACGTCTCTTGACAGGCAGCAACCCCCGCGCTTACGGCGATCACCTCGCTCGCAATCCCCTTCTCTTTGAGCCGCACAGCCTCCTCGACGGCAATTTCGTCGAAGGGGTTCATCGACATTTTGACGTTGGCGGTATCGACGCCCGAACCGTCGGGCTTGACGCGGATTTTGACGTTGTAATCAACGACGCGCTTGACGGGAACCAACACTTTCATCGCCATTGCTCCTTGCGTTGCAAATCGGGAGGGATTACCATACGGTATCGTATGGAAAGAACGATAGCGCAGTTGCTCCCTGGAGTCAAGAGGTTTTCGAACGACTGTTTGAAATGAATCACACTGAAGCTGTTCCGCTCAAATCACTCACCCGCGACGCTTGGATCCGCGCCGCGATCGATCTTCTTGCGCAAGAGGGGATCGCAGGTCTCAGGGTCGAGCGGCTCGCCCACCGTTTAGGGGTGACGAAGGGGAGTTTCTATTGGCACTTCAAAGATCGGCGAGAGCTCCATCTCGCGGTGTTAGAACGGTGGAAAGCGGGGCGAATCGCCGACATCGAGAAGCAGACGCGCTGCGCGCCTGAAGACGCGCCGCAGCAACTCCTCCATGTGATCGACGTCTACAGTGCAAGCCGCAACCCGCGAGGAATCCTGATTGAGCTGGCGGTCCGCGAATGGGCCCGTCGCGACGAGGCCGCAGCTGCAGTGGTGAGTGAGGTCGACGCGGTGCGTCTGGACCGCGCGCGGCGGCTCTTCCTTGCGTGCGGCCTCGACGAGGCAACGGCCACAGCGCGCGCAGCGTTGCTCTACGCCTACGTCTTCGGGATGTCGCTCTTGATGCTGCCCGTTGCGGGAAGCGAGTTGGAGGCGTTGCGTCAGATGATCGCGCAATGGATCGCGGCATGCCCAGATCCCAACGGGAAGCAGAACGGAGAAGCCCCATGAGCTTACGGCGGGCGATTCACTGGTTCCGCAGCGACCTGCGCCTTGCGGACAACCTGGCGCTTGCCCGAGCGGCAGAGTGCGACGCGGTGATCCCGATCTGGATCGAGGAGACGACCGAGAGTGCCCACCCGGCGCCTGGGGCGGCGTTTCGCTGGTGGACGCAGCGGTCACTTGCCGCGCTCAACGAGGCGCTCCATGGGAGGCTTCGCTGCTACCGCGGCGATCCGCAGGAGCTGCTCCCGCGGCTTGTTGCCCGCTACGGGGCGTCACGGGTCACCTGGACCCGCGTCTATGAGCCGTGGGCGATCGCGCGCGATCGCGCGATCGAGCGAGCGCTGCAAGGGCTGGGGGTGGAGGTGGTGAGCGCAAATGGGTCGCTCCTCTGGGAGCCGTGGGCGGTGACGAAACCGGACGGCACCCCCTACCGGGTGTTCACCCCGTTCTACACCAAAGGGTGTCTCACCGCCCCGCCGCCGCGTCGGCCGATTCCTGCGCCGATCCTTCGCCTCTTGCCCCCCGAAGCGGATGAGCCGCTCTTTGACCCCCTCCGCGTTCGCGAGGCGGCGTGGGAAGCGAAACTGGGCCGCCACTGGTCAATCGGCGAAGCGGCGGCTCAGGCGCGCCTTGCGGCGTTTCTTACCGAAGGGCTGCCCGGCTACGCCACCGGGCGCGACGTTCCAGCCCTCCCGCACGTCTCACGCCTCTCGCCGCACCTTGCGCACGGCGAGATTTCACCCAATACCCTGTGGTACGCGGTGGAGAAGGCAGCATCCGAAGAAGATGTCGCCAAATTCCGTGCCGAATTGGCGTGGCGCGAATTTGCCTACTCCCTCCTCTATCACTTTCCGACGCTGGTCACCGAACCGTTCCGCCCCGAATTCGCCGCGTTTCCGTGGCGCGAGGATGGAGATGCGCTCGCCGCCTGGCAGAAGGGAGAGACAGGGATTCCGATCGTCGACGCCGGGATGCGGGAACTGTGGGAGACCGGCTACCTCCACAACCGGGTGCGGATGATCGTCGCGTCGTTTTTGACCAAAAATCTCCTTGTCGATTGGCGGCTTGGCGAGGCGTGGTTTCGCGATTGTCTTGTGGACGCGAGCGTTGCGGTCAATAGCGCGAGCTGGCAGTGGGTTGCGGGGTGCGGCGCCGACGCTGCCCCCTACTTTCGCATCTTCAATCCGGTGCTCCAAGCGCAGAAGTTCGATCCCGACGGAAAATACCTCCGTCGCTGGCTCCCAGAGCTGTCACGCCTCCCCACCCCTGCCCTCTATGCCCCGTGGCAGGCAAGCCCTGAGGTGCTGAGCCGCGCCGGAGTCGCACTCGGCGTCACCTACCCCAAGCCCCTCGTCGACCTCCAGTCGAGCCGCGAACGGGCGCTTGCCGCCTATGAGCAGGTGGTGGGGAGGCTCTGAGCCCCTCGAGCCGCGGCGACCAGCCGCTGGGTGTAGGGGTGGCGCGGCCGGTCGAGTACCTCCGCTGCTTCGCCGCGCTCCACCACTTCGCCCCGGTAGAGGACGATCACCTGGTCAGCGAGGTAGCGCACCACCGCCATGTTGTGGGTGATGAAGAGGAGCGCCACCCCCTTCTCCGTGACGAGCCGCGCGAGCTGCTGCAAGATTTCGGCCTGAAGGGTGACGTCGAGCGCACTGGTAATCTCGTCACAGACGATGAGCTCCGGTTCGAGCGCCAAAGCCTTCGCGATCGCGATCCGCTGCCGTTGTCCGCCGGAGAATTGGTGGGGGTAGCGGGTGAGGGTATCCGGGGGAAGCCCCATCGCGGCGACCGCGTCGGCTGCGCGTTGCAGCCGCTCGGGGTCGTCCACCCCCACCCGATGGACCGCCATCGGCTCGACGATCTGCGCCCCGATCGTGAGTTTCGGGTTGAGCGCGGCGAAGGGATCCTGGAAGACCACCTGGATGCGCCGCCGCACCCGCTGCCACCGCCGGCGGTCGGCCGTCGTCATCACGTCACCAAAGAGGGTAAACGCCCCTCCACTGAGCGGCTGCAGCCCCAACACGACGCGGGCCAGCGTACTCTTCCCCGACCCCGACTCGCCCACCACCGCGACCACTTCCCCCTGCCGGACGGTGACGTCGACCCCATCGAGCGCTCTTACCCACCCCACGGTGCGGCGAAAGACTCCGCTTTGAATCGGAAAGTGGACGGTGAGCGCCCGCCCCGCCAAGAGCACCTCCCCCGGCTCGCGGCGCACCCGCCGGGGGAGGCGATCGGGCTGCGCCGCGAGGAGCTTCCGGGTGTAGGGGTGGCGGGGGGCAGCAATCAGCGACCGGGTTTCGCCGACCTCGACGATCCGCCCCTCTTGCATCACCGCCACCCGGTCAGCGACCTGCGCAACCACCTCGAGGTCGTGGGTGATGAAGAGCATCGCCATCGCGTGGCGCTGTTGCAGCGTCCGCAGAAGCGCCAGAATCTCCGCTTGGACCGTGACGTCGAGCGCCGTGGTCGGCTCATCGGCGATGAGGAGTTTCGGTTGCGCGACCAGTGCCATCGCGATCATCGCCCGCTGCCGCTGTCCGCCGGAGAGCTGGTGGGGGTAGCTAGCCGCGATCCGTTCCGGGTCGAGCTGAACTTCGGCAAGCGCCGCCGCAACCGCCTGCGCTCGTCCGACTGCCGAGAGGTGCGGCGCGTGCCACTCGAGCACTTCGGCAATCTGCGCGCCGATCGTCATCACCGGATTGAGCGCGCTCATCGGCTCCTGGAAGATCATCGCAAGCCGCGCGCCGCGCACCTGTGCCGCGACCGCCGGATCGAGGAGATTCTCCTCGACCCCCGCGAGGTGGGCGCGCCCTTGCGGCGGAGCGAAAACCCCCTGCGGCAACAGCCCCATCAGCGCCTGCGCGGTGAGCGACTTCCCGGAACCCGACTCGCCCACCAGCGCAAGGGTCTCCCCCGGCGCGATCGCGAACGAGAGGTCGGCAACGAGCGGCTGCTCGGCCCCTGCCAAGCGGATCGTCAACCCTTTGACCGCAAGGAGCGGCGTCGCTTCGCCCATCTCAGCGGCGCTCCGGGTGGGTAAGACGCGGGTCGAGCGCGTCGCGCAGCGCCTCCCCAAGGAGGTTATAGGCCAAAACCGTCAGGAGAATTGCCCCGCCGGGGAAGAGGGCGAGCCACCAGTTGAACGCGGCGCTCTTCACCGCCTGGTTGAGCGTCTGCCCCCACGACGGCTCATCGACGAGCCCCAAGCCGAGAAACGAGAGGGTCGCCTCAGCGAGAATCGCCGACGCGACGCCAAAAGCGGCAGCAACGGCAAGCGGTGCGACGGCGTTCGGCAACATGTGGCGAAAGAGGAGCGAGGTGAGCGGTACCCCCGCGGCGATCGCCCCCTGGACAAATTCGACCGAACGCAAGCGGAGAAACTCGGCGCGGGTGTAGCGGGCGTAGCCGGGCCACGAGGTGAGGCCAATGATCACCATCATCAACGGCAGCGACCGCTCAAAAAAGGCGACGAAGGTGAGGAGCAGAAAAAGGGTCGGTACCGCTTCGAAAATCTCGACGAGCCGCATCCCGATGAGGTCGACCCAGCCGGCGAAGTAGCCCATCGCCGCGCCGACGACGACCCCGATCGCGAGCGCCACCCCCGTGGCGATGAGCCCGATCGAGAGCGCGATGCGGCTCGCGTGAATGAGGCGGGAGGCGACGTCTGCCCCCTGATCGTCGGTCCCGAGCCAGTGCCACCGTTGCGGCGCCGCAGCCAATGGGGGTTCGAGCGCGGTCGCGCCGTAGTCGCGGAGATAGTCTTTGGGCGAATAGGGAATCGGCGCCCAGAGCGCAGCAGCGACCTCGCCGTTGCGCGCCGCGGCCCGCCACGTGTCATAGACGGTGAGCGGCGAGGGATTCAAGATCGCCGCACCGATCCCCCAGCTCGCCACAACGACAGCAAGCCACACCACCACCCGGCGGGTGACAGAGAGAAGACGCCAGCGCCACAAGAGGAGCGCTGCCCACCACCCCGCGAGCCACGCGAGGTCGGCTGCGGAGAGCTCGGCGAAGAGCGGAAAGGCGTACGAACCGTCGGACCGTTTTACCCACAGCGGGTAGGAGTGTGCGAGGAACGGCGCCCACGCCGCGACGGTAGCGAGCAACTCCAGCCAGGCGAGGGCCAATCGGGCAGGAGCAGCTCTGAGCACGTCACCCCTCATAGCGCACCCGTGGATCGGCGATCGCGTAGGCGAGGTCGGCGAGGAGATAGCCGACGAGGGTCAAAAAGCCCGAGATGAGCGTCAGCGACAGCACCAGCTCCCGGTCGCGCGTCTGCACCGCTTCGACGGCGAGTTTCCCCATCCCGTCGATCGAAAAGAGGGTTTCGACGATCACCGAACCGGCGATCAACGAGGGAAGGAGCGACGCGGCGACGGTAATGAGGGGCAACAAGGCGTTGCGAAAGACGTGGCGCCACAGGATCACCTCCTCCGGCACCCCTTTGGCGCGCGCCGTGCGGGTAAATTCGGCAGCGAGATACTCCAGCAGCGACGAGCGGGTGAGCTTTGCGAGAAACGCCACCCCCCCATACGAGAGGGTAACGACCGGCAGAACCAAGTGCCAGAGGCGGTCGAAGAGAAATCCGGGATGGGTGACCGGAACCACACTTAGAACCACCAGAAGCCCCAGCGCAAAACCGACAACGCCCGTCACCACCGGATGGCGCGCGGCAAGCGGCGACCAGCGCCCGACGAGAGCGACGGCGAGAAGCGTAGTGACCAGAGGAAGGGCAAAGAGGAGCAGGAGCCCGGTCAGCGACTCGGTCACCGGAAGAAAGGGGGCATCGAGCGCAGTGCGGGTGGAGAGCCCTCCGGTCGGAAACCAAGCCCACCAGTCGCTCGAGGCGAAGAAGCCGATCAAAAGCACCCCGACCAACATCGGCGGCGCCGACCAGAGCGTCAAGAGCGCAAGCGACGAAAGGTGGTCGAAGCGCCCCCCCCGCTCTTTCGCGGCCGCGACACCGATCGCGATCGCCGCAAGGTAGATGAGCGGCACCGACAGGAGGTTGAGGAGCACCGTCACCGGCACCCGTTCGGCAAGGAGGTCCACCACCGGCCGCCCGTAGCGGAAACTCACCCCGAGGTCGGGAACCTTCACCGTCGGCCAACCGGTGAGTGCCCCTTCGTCATCGACCTTCCAGCCGATCGGCGAGATGTGGTTGAGCCAGCGCAGGTACTGCACCGCCGCCGGTTGGTCGAGCCCATAGAGGCGGTTGTAATATTCGGTGAGCGCCTGCTTCGCTTCCGGCTCAAGGTTTTGCCCTTCAACAAGCGCCGCGGCCGAAATCCCCCCCGGTGCAGCAGCCATCACGACAAAGACGACGACGGTGATGCCCAAAAGCGTCGGCACAAGCCAGAAGAGCCGCCGCAGAAGATAGGCACCCATAGACTACCTTGCTGTCCCGTCGGTTGGGCGACTGTGCGCTGCCACCGCTTCTCGGATCGCCTGCGCGGTGGTTGCAGCTGCTGCGGCAGCCGCCTCTTGCCAATCCTCCTCGGCCGACGCGTAGAGGATCGCGCGGGAGGAGTTGAGGATCAGCGCCGGGTTCTCCCCCCCACCGTAACCCGCCGCGACGGTGGCGCCGATACCCCCCCCTTGGGCGCCGATCCCCGGCACCAAAAGCGGCAACTCGGTTGCAATCGCGCGCACCCGGGCCACCTCGTCCGGATAGGTCGCACCCACCACCAACCCGGTCTGACGGTGGGGGTTCCACTGCGCCACCGCCAACCGGGCGACCCGCTCGTAGAGCCGTTCCCCAGAAGCAAGTGCAGCAAACTGCAGGTCATCGCCCCCAGGGTTCGACGTGCGGCACAAGATCAAGAGGCCACGGTCGGGATAACGCTCCCAATAGGGCGAGAGCGAATCGCTCCCGAGGTAGGGATTGACGGTGAGCGCGTCAGCGCGGTAACGCCGGAAGGCCTCGTCGGCGTAAAAGGCGGCGGTCGAACCGATATCCCCCCTTTTCGCGTCGAGAATCACCGGAATCTGCGGGGCGTGGTGGCGGATCGCCGCGATCACCCGGGCAAGCACCTCCTCCCACCCCCGCGCGGCAAAATGGGCAAATTGGGGTTTGTAGGCGCAGACGTAGGGGAGCGTTGCCTCCACCACCCCCACGAGGAACTGCTCCACCGCTTCAGCCGACCCCGTTCGCAACGGCTTCGGCAACCGCTCAGGATCGGGATCGAGCCCGACACAGAGAAGCTTCGCGGGATCATGCTGCCAGAGGGCAGCGAGTTTTTCGCGAAAAGTCATCAACGCTCCCAGTAGCCACCCTGTTACGCCCACGCAAAGACCGTACCCAGAAACCAAATAAGCCCTGCCCAGTTGTGGTCGAGAAAGACCTGAAACGCCCGCTTCGGTTCGCGTGTGGCCAACGCCGGAAGCTGCGCCGCCCAAAGAAAGGCAATCGCGACGAGCGCAAGCCAGTAACTCGCCCCGACGCCAGCAAGGCGCCCCGCAACCCCCCACGCCGCGAGTGCGGCAAGCTCCAACCCCACGATTGCGGCAACATCCCAACGGCCAAAAAGGATCGCCGAACTGCGAATACCGATTTTGAGATCATCCGGCCGATCGGCCATCGCGTACGCCGTATCATACGCGATCGTCCACAAGCCATTGCCGAGAAAGAGCCAGAAGGTGGTCGCGTCGAGCGAACCCCAAACCCCCTCCCCCCGTACCGCCACGAAAGCCATCGGGATGCCAAACGAGAAGGCGACCCCAAGCACCGCCTGCGGCATCGGGAGAAACCGTTTCGTAAACGGGTAGATCGCCGCCACCGCCGCCGCCGGTAACGACCAGAGGAGGATCGCTCCCCCCAATGTTGCGGCAAGGAGGAGCGCCACCAGCGCCAATCCCGCAGCGACCCACAGGGCGTGCTGCGGGGGTATCTCCCCCGCAGCCAAAGGGCGGTTTGCGGTGCGCCAGACGTGACGGTCAAAGTCGCGGTCAGCCCAATCGTTGATCGCACACCCTGCGGAGCGCATGAGAAAGGTGCCGGCGATAAAGACCGCGAGGGGCCACGCGGGCGGCTGCCCGCGCGCAGCGAAAAAGAGCGCGACGAGCGTCGGCCAGAGGAGCAGCAGTGTGCCGATCGGCCGATCACCGCGAATGAGCCGCCAATAAGCAGAGAGGGTGGAGCTCTTCATCATCTTCAAGTAGTTGAACATGGATGCGCGCTGGTACTCCGGGTCGGATCTCAGCCGGGGACCACCCAATTCTAGCCGAAAATTCACCGCGGCGGGGCTCTGGTAGCAGTCCAGTTCCCCCCTGAGGTACCATAATAGGCAACCCTTCCATCTGCCACGGAACATCCATGACCACCTTTGAGATCCTCGTCACAGCGCTTCTTGCGCTCGTTGTCGTGCTCCTTCTTGTGCTCATGCGCCGCCCCGCTCACCTCACCCAACTCGAAGAGAAGCTCAACGCACACGCGGCGGCGCTCGCGCGCCTAGAAGGGAGTCTCCAGACCGGTGCCAGCGCACAGGAGGCACGCCTTTCGGGGCTCACGCAAACCACGACACAGGTGCTCGAAGCGATGACGACGGCGCTCCGGGAGCAGCTTGAGAGCAACAGCCTGCAGCTCAAACACCAGCTCGCGATCATCCAGGAGGGGGTGATCCAGCAGCTCGCGGCGATGAACCAATCGTCGCAGCAGCTGGCCGAACAGTTGCGCGCGACATTGAACGAGCGCCTTGCGGCGATCCAGGCCGACAACGCTGCGCGGCTCGAGGAGATGCGCAAGACCGTCGACGAAAAGCTCCACGCCACACTGGAACAGCGCCTGGGCCAGTCGTTCCAACTCGTCTCGGAGCGACTCGAGCTCGTCCACCGGGGCCTTGGGGAGATGCAGACGCTTGCTGCCGGCGTCGGCGACTTGAAGCGGGTGCTCACCAACGTCAAGACGCGCGGCATCTGGGGCGAAGTCCAGCTGATCGCGATGATCGACCAGATCCTCACGCCGGAACAGTTCGCCACCAATGTCGCAACACGCCCCCACTCGAACGACCGGGTCGAGGTGGCGATCAAGCTCCCCGGGGGGAAGGAGAACCGCCCGGTATGGCTGCCGATCGACGCCAAATTTCCGGTCGAAGACTACCAGCGGCTGCTCGACGCTCAGGAGCGCGCCGACCCCGAAGGAGCGGAAGCTGCAGCAAAAGCGCTCGAACAGCGCCTGCGCGCGGAAGCAAAGACCATCCGGGAGAAGTACGTCGAACCGCCGCACACCACCGATTTTGCGATCCTCTACCTGCCAGCAGAAGGGCTCTACGCCGAGGCGCTCCGCCGGCCGGGGCTCGCCGAGTCGCTGCAGCGCGAGCAGCGGGTGGTGCTCGCTGGTCCGACCAACCTCGCGGCGCTGCTGAACAGCCTGCAGATGGGCTTTCGCACGCTCGCGATCGAGAAGCGCGCGAGCGAAGTGTGGGAGGTGCTCGGCCAGGTCAAAAGCGAATTTGCCAAATTCGGCGAGGTGCTCGAGAAGACCAAAACGAAACTCGACCAGGCGCGCAGCCAGTTTGACCAGATCGGCGTGCGCAGCCGGGCGATCGAGCGGAAACTGCGCGACGTCGAGGCGCTGCCGCTGCCGGACGAACGCCCGTTTCTCGCACTACCTGAAGAGGAGTAGCCTGCGGCAGTCACCTCACCCTGAAGCGCCGTCACTACTTCCGGGATTCGCTGGGCGTTGAGGTGTTGCCACACCCAAACCAAGCCGCAGATCGAGGCGCGTGATCGCGGGCAAAAAGAGCTCTTGCACGAGAAGCGGTTGCCCTTCGCGCCAAAAAAGCGAACGTCGCGCCCACAGGGGGGTGTGCGAAAGGGGCGCCGCTGCGCCTAAGAGGCCGTAGTGCGTCGCTAAGCGCCAGAGCGAGTGGCGGGGGTCGATTCTCGCTGCTTCAAGCGGCCCGCGGCAAACCGCGGGATCGTCAAAAAGGAGCGCCCCCAAAGGCCTTTTCCCCGCACAGAAAAAGAGCGGCCAAGCCGTTCTTGCCCTTGGCAGAAGAACGGAACGGGCAAAGACCACCGCGACGCCGTCGGCAAGGAGCACCACTTCCCGCACCCAGGCAACGGGGAGGTGACTCTCAAGCACCTGCTGTTCATCGCAGCTCATTCGCGCCCGCTCTTGGCGAAGGGGAATCACGGCGAAGTCGTTGCGGCAGTAGGACTGAATTCGCGCGGTGAGCGATCCCCTCCCCCGCAACCAACCGCGCCAGGGGTGGGGGATCGTCGCATTCGCCGCGCGCCATGGGGCGGGCAGCCGCCCTTGAACCCCGTTAAGCATGGGTGGCCCACCGTGCATGGGGGAGCCAGCGGGCGATCAGGCGCTCCACCCATTCGGGAGAACGGGCGATGAGCTCGTCGGCAAGCCCTTGGGCAGTCGGGATCAACGCTTCGTCGCGCGCGAGGTCGGCAACCCGCAGGAGCGGCACCCCACTTTGCCGCACGCCGGTGAGTTCCCCCGGGCCACGCAGTTGGAGGTCGGTCTGGGCGATGCGGAAACCATCGTTTTCGCGCTTCAAGGTCGCCAAACGCTCGCGGGCGATGGCTGAAAGCGGCTCGTCATAGAGCAACACACAGAACGACCGCTCCACCCCGCGCCCCACCCGGCCGCGCAACTGGTGCAGCTGCGCAAGGCCAAACCGTTCGGCGTGTTCGATCACCATGAGACTCGCATTGGGAACGTCCACGCCGACCTCGATCACGGTCGTCGCAACGAGAAGCGCCACGCGCCCCGCGACGAACGCTGCCATGATTCCCTCCTTCTCCGCCTGTTTCATCCGGCCGTGTAGCAGCGCCACCGAAACCTCCGGCATCGCCGCAGTGAGCTCGGCATAGACCGCTTCGGCGGCGTTGAGCGAGAGCTGCTCGTTCTCCTCAATCAATGGGCAGACCCAGTAGGCCTGTTTTCCTTGCGCGCACCAGGCGCGGACGCGGGCGATCAGCTCCCCTTTGCGCGAAAGAGGGAGGAGCGAAGTGGTGACCGGTTGCCGCCCGGGAGGGAGTTCGTCAAGAAAGGAGAGGTCGAGGTCGGCGTAACAGGCCATCGCGAGGGTCCGCGGAATGGGGGTGGCCGACATCATCAAGAGGTGCGGACGCCAAGCGGCGCATTTTTCGCGCAACCGCGCCCGCTGGCGAACGCCGAAGCGGTGCTGTTCGTCGACGACCGCGAGCGCCAACCGCGGCAACGGCGTTCGGTCTTCCAAGAGGGCATGGGTGCCGACGACGACGATCGCCTCCCCCGCTTCGAGCCGCTGCGCCCATTCGCTCCGTTCGCGCGCCGGTGTGCTGGCGGTGATGAGCGCCACCGGGGCGATCCCCTCAAAGAGCGGGGTAAGCTTCGTGGCGTGCTGCTGCGCGAGGATCTCGGTGGGGGCCGCGAGCGCCGCCTGGTAGCCACATCCAACCACTTGGGCAATCGCAAGCGCCGCCACCACCGTTTTGCCGCTTCCCACGTCGCCCAACACCAGCCGGTGCATCGGCGTGGGTAACGTCAGGTCGTGCGCAATCTCGGCAACCACCCGTTGCTGCGCGCGGGTCAGCGCAAACGGCAGGCGCGACTGGAGTTGCGCTGCCGCTGCTTCCCCTGCGGGGTCGCGAATCGCGGGTGCCGCCCACGCCAGGCGCTCGTGGCGGGCACGGCGCATCGACGCCTGGTGGGCGACCAGCTCGTCGAGCGCCAACCGCGCTCGCGCCGCACGCCACGCTGGATGGTCGGGGGCAATTCCGGCTGGCGGCTGGTGAAGGAGCCGGACTGCTTCAGGAAGCGGGGGAAGGCGCCAGCTGCGCCGCCGCTCCTCATCGAGCCACTCGGTAAGCGGCACCAACGTCAGCGCTTTGGCCACCCAGCGGCGCAGCTGCGGCTGGTTGAGGCCGTCGACACAGGGGTAGACAGGGGTCAAGGTGGCAGGGAGTGGCTCTTTGGGGTCAATCAGACGCGGGTGGATCATCTCATACCCCCCCGCATAGTGCCACCGCACCTCCCCGTACCAGCGCCAACGCCGCCCGGGCTGGAGCTTTTGCCGGATGCTGGGAAAGAGGCGAAACCACCGCCCGACGATGACGCCTGAGGGGTCAGCCAGATGAACGACAAGACTCTTTTCGCTCTGGCCAACGGTGCGCGCCCGCTCTTCGACCCGGACCACCTCCCCTTCAATCAGCGCCTCTTGTGTTGCCGTGAGCAACCCAATGGGCGTCACCCGGGTAAGATCTTCGTAACGCAGCGGCAAAAGCCAGAGAAAATCCTCGGGCTGCTGCACCCCGAGACGCGCCAGACGAGCAGCAACCGCCGGGCCGATTCCCGGCCACGCCTCAAGCGGAAAGCGGGGTTGCGGGGTGGCGCTCACCGCCCCAGATAGAGAATCGCGTCGGCCTCAACGAGCCCCCCTTTGGGGAGTGCCGAAACCTGAACCGCCGCGCGTGCAGGAAACGGTTCCGGAACGTATTGCGCCATGATGGTGTTGAGTTGCGCAAAATCGGCGAGATCGGTGAGAAAGATCGTCAATTTCACTGCGCGATCGAGCCCAACCCCGGCACTTTCCGCAATCGCGCGCAGATTCTGAAACATCTGGTGACACTGGGCTTCAAACCCTTCACGAAGGGTCATCGTCGCGGGATCGAGACCGAGCTGCCCGGAGATGAAGAGAAAATCCCCAGCGACAATAGCCTGGGAGTAGGCCCCAATCGCCTGTGGGGCATCAGAGGTTTGAATCGGGCGGATCATCGCGCAAAGCTCCTCATCCGCGGATCACGATATCACAGTTGAAACGGTCCAAGATCTTTTGCATGGCCTGGCGCGTCGCGGAATTGATCACCAGTGGCCCCATGAAGTTGGCTTTGAGACCATGGCTTTCGGGGTGCTCCTCATCCCGCCGCACGATCACGGCAATCACGACATCCTCAGGAGCGGTAGCCTGAAGGAGCGCCACTTCATCGTCGGAGAGTTCCAATTCGTAACGCACGCCGAGCGTCTCAGGGGTCACCAGCGAGAAGGCGACCTCGGGGTCGTCGAGTGACTGCATGATGAAGACGCGCGGCGTCTCCCCTTGCGCTGGCTCCTCATGGACGAGGGCAAAACGGGTGAGTTTCGGGAAACCTGCCAAACCTTTGGGAAAATGGATCACTTTGGCTTCGTCGACCTCGATCTCCCCCACCACTGGGCTTGTCAATTTCATGGTCCGCTCCTTGCAAACTTTTTTCAATCATACACCAAAGGAAAAACAACAGATCACGCAGCAGCCTCTGCCCGTCCGCCACTTTGGGCCAGCGCCCAGATCAACTGCGCTTCTGCTAGGGTCACGCCGCAGCGCCGCGCAAGCTCCTCAGGGTCGGCACCCCGACGAGCGAGTGCGAGCGGCTCGGCATATTCGGGAGAGACCTCGGTCACTGGAGCGCGGCTTGCCGCCGCCGGAGAAACGCCCTGCTCTGAAACAACCTCATCGCAGCCGCTTGCTACCGCCCCTTTACTTGAGCCGGCCTTGAGGGCGTCGAGCTCGGCGCGAAGTGCTGCGATCTGCTCTTGTTGGGTCGTGACCACCACCTGCAGCTGATCGATCCGCTGTTCGAGTGCGCGCGTCGCAAGCTGCGCCGCAAAGGGGGGCACTTCTGGTGCTGCAAGCGATGGACCCGCCCGCCACCAGCGCCACCCTTCCAGCACCAACCAGGCAAAGGAACCCGCCATCACCACCATCACAAATGCCGTCATCGCACGCTCCTTGCATCCCTGTCAAGAGCCCGTCAATATCATCCTACCGCGCAACCCGCACCGCAATCGGGCAAAATATCGGCCGTTTCTCCTCGTAATTTCGCCATGAACCGACTCTTCCTCTTTCTGGTCGTCACCGCGTTCGCCACTGCCGCCTGGCGGGAAGCTACCGGTCTTACCGGCACGATGGCCGCCGTCTCCAAAGCGGCGCTCGACTCCGCTGCGCAAGCCGTGACGCTGGCGATTGGACTCGTCGGGGCGATGAGCCTCTTTCTCGGTCTGATGAAGATTGCCGAAGCGGGAGGACTGTTGACGATTGTCGCCCGGCTCCTCTACCCCCTCATGGTGCGGCTCTTTCCCGACGTTCCGGCAAACCACCCGGCGATGGGGGCGATGGTGATGAACTTTTCCGCCAACCTCTTGGGGCTCGGCAATGCCGCGACCCCGTTCGGCATCCGCGCGATGGAGGCGTTGCAACGCCTCAACCCCCACCCGGAGAGCGCAACGAATGCGATGGCGATGTTTCTCGCGCTCAACACCTCGGGACTGACGCTCCTCCCCACCGGTGTCATCGCGTTGCGCGCCAGCCTCGGTTCTACCGACCCGGCTGCGATCTTTCCGACGACGCTGATTGCCACCGCCTGTTCGACGCTCGTCGCCGGTTTTTCCGCGTGGGCACTCGCGCGCTTCTTTCCCATCCGTTGCGTGGAAACGCCCAACCCGACACCGTGCTCGGGCATGCAAGACCATGACGGATACCCGGAAATACCCAATTCTGGCCCAGCCCCCGACGCCCCGTCACCCACGATTGCCCCTTACCCCCTTTGGGCGACGCTCCTCTTTTTTGCCGCGATTGCCGCGCTCGTCCCGCTCACGTGGCGTTTCGGGTCGGCGCTTTCGGCGTGGCTCATTCCCGGCTTGATCGTCGCGTTTCTCCTCTTCGGTGCGGCGCGCAGGGTTGCCCTTTATGAGGTGTTTGTCGACGGTGCACGCGACGGGTTTCAGGTGGCGCTGCGTATCATCCCCTACCTCGTCGCGATCCTCGTCGCGGTCGGGATGTTCCGCGCCAGTGGCGCGCTGGAAGCGGTGATTACGCTCATCTCTCCGCTTACGACCCCGTTAGGGATGCCGGCAGAAGCCCTTCCGATGGCCCTCCTGCGCCCCTTTTCGGGCTCTGGCGCGTACGCCGTGATGGCGGAGATCATGAGCCACCCCGAGACGGGCCCCGATACCTTGGTGGGTTGGCTCGTCTCGACAATCCAGGGCTCGACAGAAACCACCTTCTACGTCTTGGCGGTCTATTTCGGTGCGGTCGGAGTGAAGCGCGTGCGCCACACCCTTGCCGCGGCGATTCTCGCCGACATTGCCGGGATTGCCACCGCTGTTGTTGCGGTCCGGTGGCTTTATGGCAGCTAGTGCGCTAGGATAAAGGGAACAACAATCCACGCAAGAGGAGGAGACCATGATGAAACTCGATCGCAAAGCCCCCGATTGGCAGACGTTGTGGTTCAATTTCCGCTGGCAGATCCCCCGCCGTTTCAACATCGGCTATGCCTGCTGTACCCGCTGGTCTTCTGACCGATCGCGCCTTGCCCTCTTTTTTGAAGATGAACAAGGGAAGCGCCAAAGCTGGAGCTTTTGGGAGATTCAAAAAGCCGCGAATCGCCTGAGTAACGCGCTGCAAGCGCTTGGCGTGGCGCGTGGCGATCGGGTGGCGATCGTCATGGCTCAGCGCCCCGAGACCGCGATCGCCCACATCGCTTGTTACCAAATGGGGGCAATCGCCCTTCCGCTGTCCCACCTCTTCGGCCCCGACGCCCTCGAATACCGCCTCAACCACGCCGAAGCGAAAGTCGCCATCGTCGACGAAACCACGTTACCCAAGGTGGAGGCCATCGGCGAACTTCCCCACCTGCAGAATCTGTTGTTCGTTGGGGACGGGAAAAGGGTGGCCTGCACGGGACGGATCCGGGAGTGGCATGCGACGCTCGACAAGGCATCCGATCACTTCAACCCAGTGCGCACTACGGTCGACGACCCCGCAGTGATCATCTACACCAGCGGCACGACCGGCAACCCCAAAGGGGCGTTGATGGCCCACCGTACCCTTTTGGGCAACATTCCAGGATTTGTCTGCTCACACGACTTCTACCCCAAGCGAGGCGATCTCTTCTGGTCCCCTGCCGATTGGGCCTGGACGGGTGGCCTTTTTGACGTTCTTCTCCCCACCTGGTATTTTGGCCAGCCGCTCCTTGCCTATCAGGGCCGTTTCGATCCCGAAAGGGCCTTCTGGCTCCTGGAACGCTACGAAGTCCGCAACACCTTTCTCTTTCCCACCGCGCTCAAAATGATGATGAAGTACGCGCCACAACCTACCCAACGCTATCGCTTAGCTCTGCGCACAATCATGAGTGGCGGTGAAGCGGTGGGAGAAACCCTGCAAGAGTGGGCGCAGAGTCAGCTCGGGGTGACCATCAACGAAATCTTCGGTCAAACCGAGATCAATTACCTTCTGGGCGGATGCAGTAGCCGCTGGCCCGCGAAACCAGGTGCCGTGGGACTCCCCTACCCGGGCCATGACGTAGCAGTACTGGATGAAGAGGGCCATGAGCTCCCCCCGGGTGAAGAGGGGGAAATTTGTGTCCGCCGCAGTTGTCACGGTTCCCTCGACCCGATTTTCTTCCTGGAATACTGGCGCAACCCCGAAGCCACCCGCAACAAGTTCTTCGGCGACCCCGGCAGTGCAAACGCCTGGGGACGCACAGGGGATTTGGCGGTCCGTGACCACGACGGCTATTTCTGGTACCGCGGACGCCTCGACGACGTTTTCAAGTGCAGCGGCTACCGCATCGGTCCGAACGAGATCGAAAACTGCCTGATGAAACACCCGGCCGTAGCCAACGCTGCAGTGATTGGCGTCCCCGACGAGACAAAGGGGAATTTCGTCAAGGCGTTTGTCGTGCTGCAGCCAGGCTGGCAAGAGAGCGCGGAACTGGCCGAAACGCTGCGCGAACATGTCCGCCGCCACCTCGCCCCCTATGAGACGCCGCGCGAAATTGAATTTCTCGACGCCTTGCCGATGACCACCACCGGTAAAATCCAGCGCCGAATCCTGCGTGAGCGGGAAGCGCAGCGTCGCAGCAGCAGCTGAGTTCGCAGTACCCTCTGCAGGAAGGGGCTCAGGGAACGGCGGCCAGCTGCTCCCCCTCCCAGCGCGCCCGCCCGGCCGCAACGAGCTGCGTTGCAACCCAGTCGGCGAGCGCTTGCGGAGAGAGGTGGAGAAAACGCTCGTTGGCGATGGCAAAGAGCGGAATTTCGGCCAACATCCGTTCCAGCGCCGTTCGGGTAAGCGTCCGCTGTTCAAAGAGAGAGAAAGCCACACAGGCGCGCACCGCGTTGCGTGCAATGCGCGTAGGATCCTCGGCAAGCGCCCGCCACCGCCCCCAAGCCCGCTCGAGCGCGGCGGCGTAATCGCGAAAAGGAGGTCCATGGCCGGGGATCACCCACTCAACCTCGAGCCGTTGCAGCATTTCAAGCGTGGTGCGCGTAGCGGCAAGTGCCTCGTCGGTGCCGAGCAACGCCCCGAAGAGGATTCCAAATCCATCGGCCCAGAGGGCGTCACCGGAGATCAGAATCCCCTGATCGGGAGCGTAGAAGACCAGGGCGCACGGGTCGTGGCCGGGAGCAGCGATCGCGCGCCAAACAAGACCTCCGGCACGAAAAAGGTCGCCCGGCTCGATCGTCTCGTCGACGGGGAAGGGTTCAGCATTCTGCCCTGCCACCGAAAGGAGGAGCGCGTCACGGTCCCAGCGGCGCACCAATGGCGCCAACGCCGCTGGAACGGCGATTCGGCAAGCGAACACCCTCTTCAGCGCAGCGTTACCCCCTAGGTGGTCCGAGTGGGAATGGGTGTTGATCAACCGCACCAAACGGCGGCCAGCGAGTTCTGCGCCCACCCGCACCACCGTCTCCTCCGCTTCGGTCACGTAACCGCTGTCGATGAGCGTTGCCTCATCGCCGTCAAACAGCAAGACGCTGTTGGAGGAGAGCCAGCCGCGCTCAATGACGCGAAGCGATGGAGGCAACGCGGTCGGGGTCACGACGCGGCGTGATCCTAAGCGGGGAAACGGGGGGCGCGCTTTTCGAGAAACGCGGTCACCCCTTCGGCAAATTCGGCGGTTGCCGAACAGCTGGAGAAGGCGTCCGCCTCCTCGATGAGTTGGACTTCGAGCGAGTGTTCCATCGCGTCCGCAAGGAGCCGCTTCATCCGCTGCAAAGCGTGGCGCGGCCCTTGTGCCCAGCGGGTGGCGATCGCCATCACCCGCTCCTCGAGCGCAGTGTCGTCGACCAACTCGCTGACTGCCCCGGCAGCGTACGCCTCTTCCGCGGTAAAGCGCTCGGCCAACAAGAGCCAACGCGCCGCGCGCTTCGCCCCCACTGCACGAGGCAGAAGATAAGACATCCCGCCATCGGCCGAGAGGCCGATGTTGAGATAGGCGGTAGTGAAGTACGCCGTGCGGCTGGCAACGATCAGGTCGGCCATCAACGCAAGCGACAGCCCAAACCCCGCACACGCACCACGAACCGCGGCAACCACCGGGAAAGGAGCGTGGGTGAGGCGTTCGACCAAGACGTTGGCCGCGCGCTCGATTACCGCACGGTACTGCGCCCGCCGAGTCTCAGGAGAAAGAGAGAGGGAGCGGTAAAAATCGCGCAAATCGCCACCCGCCATGAAGTGGTCACCCGCACCCACCACGATCAGGGCACGCACTTGCGGGTTGTCGTAGAGCGTTCCAGCCGCGTGCGCGAGCTCCTCGAGCATCTGCATCGACAGCGCATTGAGCGTCTCGGGCCGATTGAGACGCAATTCCCAGATTCCCGGGCTCTTTTCCGAGACCAAAAGGGTTTGATAGTCGTTCATAAAGGAGTCGCTCCTTGATCTCTGAGTTCGCGGCGTGCCCGCATATAGTCGGGGGTCGCGGCAAAAACCGTCTTCTCCACCGTAGTGTATTCGACCCCCGCCTCATCGCGCCACACGGCAGTAAAAATCGCTTCTGAGCGGCCAACTGTGACAAGGTCATGCTCGACCTGAGCGATGATCTCCGCGGGGAGAACGAATTCGGCGCGAAGGGTCCTACGCGCAGGGCGGCGGTAACGTATGGCAGCGGCCTTGTCCCAAACCACCGTCCGCTCCGGCAGATTATAGGCGAGCATCACGGCAAACATCGGGTCGGCCGCGGCGTAGAGTGCGCCACCAAAAGTAGCGCCCGCCGGGTTGGAGGTACGCCACGAGTGGGGAAGCCGCACGACGATCCGCCGCAGATCTGCCGCGACCTCTTCGACCCATGCGCCAGTGGCGCGGTAAGAGGGATAAAAGTTGAACCCCCACCGCAAGGCGTGGTGCCAATAGCGGCGGGGGATATATCGCATCAGGGGCGAGCGCATCGCGCGCGCCCCCTTTCCTTTGACGCTGCCGTCATACGCGCTCGAAGATGCCCGCCGCGCCCATTCCGGTCCCGATACACATGGTCACCATGCCATATTTCACTTTGGGATCGCGCTTCATCGCGCTCATCACCGTTGCGGTACGGATCGCGCCCGTCGCCCCCAACGGATGGCCAAGCGCAATCGCGCCACCGAGCGGGTTCACTTTGGCGGGATCGAGCCCGAGTTCCCGGATCACCGCAAGCGACTGCGCGGCAAACGCTTCATTGAGTTCGATCCAGTCGAGATCCTCTTGGCGGATGCCGGCGCGCGCCAACGCTTGGGGAATCGCCGCAACCGGCCCAATCCCCATGATCTCCGGTGGCACACCCGCAACGGCATACGCGGCCACCCGGGCAATCGGCGTGACGTTGTAGCGTTTGACCGCCGCCTCCGACATCAAGAGCACAGCCCCTGCGCCATCGGACATCTGCGAGCTGTTCCCCGCGGTCACCGTACCGCGAGCCGCGAAGACCGGCCGCAACCGTGCAAGCGATTCGCGTGAGGTGTCACGCCGCGGCCCTTCGTCGGTATCCGCAACCTGTTCGACGACGCGGGGAACGCCCCCCTCACCTGGCAGGTGCGTGCGCACCGGATAAGGGGCAATCTCGTCGCGGAAGAGCCCCTGGTCGATCGCAGCAAGCGCTTTCTGGTGCGACGCCAGAGCAAATTCGTCTTGGTCGTCGCGCGAAATACCCCACTTCTGCGCCACCTTCTCGGCGGTGAGCCCCATACCGAAGGCAATCGCGTAGTTCTCCTCTTTTTCGAAGACAGCGGGGTTCAGGCTCACCTTGTTCCCCATGATCTGCGGCATCACCGACATCGATTCGGTCCCCGCGGCGATCATCACGTCCGCCTCGCCGAGACGGATCCGCGCAGCCGCGTCGGCCACGGCTTGGACACCGGAGGAGCAGAAGCGGTTGATCGTGATCCCAGGGACACTATTGGGGAAACCGGCAAGCAGCAGTCCAATGCGCGCAACATTCATCCCCTGTTCGGCTTCAGGCATCGCGCAGCCGACGATCACGTCGCCGATTTCCGTGAGGTCAAGGCCCGGTACTTGGCTCACCACCGCTTTGAGGACGTGCGCCAACATGTCGTCGGGACGAACATGGCGGAACATCCCCCCTTTTTTGCCCACCGGAGTACGAACTGCAGCGACGATATAGGCGTCTTGAATGGGTTTGGTCATCTTTCTTTCCCCTTTCGATCAGTTACGCAACGGCTTACCCGTGGTCAGCATGTGCTGGATCCGTTGCTGCGTTTTCTCCTGCTTGAGGAGCTCGACGAATTCGTGGCGTTCAACCTCCAGAATCCACTCGGTGGAGACACTCATCCCGCTTTCGACGTCGCCACCACAGAGCGCCCGCGCCACCGCCGTTCCCACGCGGAAGTCGTACTCGCTGATGAACCCGCCTTCCAGCATATTGATCAGGAACATCTGGCAGGTGGCAATCCCGTTGCGCCCGGCAACGACAATCTCCCGCTCAGGGAGCGGCGCCTGATAGCCCGCGTCAGCCATCGCCCGCGCCCGGCGGATCGCCACGTAGAGGAGCTCGCGCGGATGCATCACGATATCGTCCCCCGCACGGCCAAACCCCATCTGGATCGCCTCGAGCGCGCTCTTCGCCACCTGGGCTTGGGCAATCGTCTGGAACGCCGTCTGGATGAACGGGAAAACGTCGCCCCCTGCGGCGCGCTGGGCCATGCGGTGCGCCTGCAACGCAAACTCCTTGCACCCGCCGCCAGCGGGAATGAGCCCGACCCCCACCTCGACCAGCCCGACGTACGACTCATGGGCAAAGACGCGGTGGGCCGCGTGCATCACGAATTCACACCCGCCACCGAGCGCCATCCCTTCGACCGCGGCGACGACAGGAACCGCAGCGTGCTTGAGCCGCATGCTCGCCTCTTGGAATTTCGCCACGGTCCGCTCCAGAAGGTCGAACTGACCGGCGGCGCACGCTTCAGCCACCTGCTTGAGGTTCGCCCCAACGGCAAACGGCGCCTCGTGCCAAATCACCAGGCCATCGAGATCGCGCTCGGCGCGCGCAACCGCTTCCAGAACGCCGTCGAGCACCTCGTCGCCGATGGCGTGCATCTTGCTCTTGAACGAAATGATCCCGATCCGGGGATCTTGATCGGCACGGCGCCACAGACGCACCCCGTCATTCTCCCAGAGGGTCTCGCCGCGATCGTCGATCGCTTCACCCAACACCCGCTCCGGATAGAGCTGCCGCTGATAGACCGGGAGGTTCCTGCGCCCCACCATCGCCCCTTTTGCGGGGCTAAAAGAGCCGCTGGGCGTATGCACCCCATCAACCGCGGTGACCCATTGCGGCAGTGGGACATTCGCCATCGTGTTGCCGGCCGCGACCTCAGCCGCAATCGCGTCGGCTATCTCCCGCCAACCGGCCGCCTGCCAGGTCTCGAAGGGACCCATCGCCCAGCCGAATCCCCACCGCATCGCCAGGTCGAGATCGCGCGCGTTGTCGGCGATCGAGCCCAAATGGTAGGCGCAATAATGGAAGACATCGCGGAAGATCGCCCAGAGGAATTGCGCCTGCGGGTGGCTGCTCGCGCGCAATTTCTGGAATTTCACTTTGGGGTCACGCTCAGCGAGGATCGCGTCGACTTCGCTCGCCACCTCACCCGCTGCCGGCCGGTAGGAGCCGCTTTGGCGATCGAGCACCAGGATCGCTTTGCCCTCTTTGCGGTAGATTCCCCCCTTGGTCTTCTGCCCCAACTGCCCCTTTTCGATCAGCTGCTGCAGCCACGCCGGTTTGGCGAAGTAGCGGTGCCAGGGATCATCGGCAAGATGCTGGGTCATCGTGTCGATGACGTGGGCCAGGGTATCGAGCCCAACGACGTCCGCAGTGCGGTAGGTGGCGCTCTTGGGTCGGCCAATCTTGGGGCCAGTGAGTGCGTCGACCTCATCAAAACCGAGCCCCAGCCGCTCGGTGTGGTGCATCACCGCAAGAATCGAGAAGACGCCGATGCGGTTCGCGATGAAGTTGGGGGTATCTTTGGCGCGAACCACCGACTTACCCAACCGGACCGTGAGCCAGGTCTCGAGCGCATCCATCAGGGCGGCGTCGCTCTGCGCGGTGGGGATCAATTCCACCAGCGGCATGTAGCGCGGCGGGTTGAAGAAGTGGATCCCGCAGAAGCGGGCGCGATGCGACTCGGGGATATTCTTGGCGAGCGCCTCGATCGACAGCCCCGAGGTATTCGACGCGACGATTGCGTGCGGCGCAAGGTGCGGCGCGATCTTGGTGTAGAGGTCGCGCTTCCACTCCATCCGTTCGGCAATCGCTTCGATCACGAGGTCGCATTCGGCGAGCTTGGCGAGATCGGTTTCGTAGTTGGCCGGTTCGATAAACTGAAGCCGGTCCTTTGCGGCAAACGGTTTGGGATCGAGCTTCGCGAAGGTCGCGAGCGACTTCTTGACGATCGCGTTTTTGTCCCCCTCTTTCGCGGGCAGATCAAAGAGCACGACCGGGACGTTGGCGTTGGTGCAGTGGGCGGCGATCTGCGCCCCCATCACCCCCGCCCCCAAAACGGCCACTTTACGAATCACAATGCGTTCCACTGGTGCCTCCATTGAGTTGGTTCAAACGTTTGTTTGAAAGATAGCACAAAAAAACCGCCCACGCAAGGGGCGGCTTCACCTTTTGGCAAGGCTCGGTCAGAACGACCGCGAATACTGCACACCCGTGAGCCAGATGTTGCCATCGTACTCGCCGATCACCCAACCTTTCCCTTTGGCGATCTGGTTCTGGCTGATGCGCGGGTTGTTGATGAAGAGGTGAGCGAGGCCAAAATCGACGCGCGTCACGCGATCAGGCCGCCACTGCGCACCGAACGAGAGCCAGATGCGGTTGTTGTCGGGGAGTGACACCAGACGGGTATTGGCGTTCTTGACCGGCGCTTCGTCGTGCGCGACACCGAATTTGATCGTCCATGCGTCGCTGTAGCGGTAATTGGCGCCGAGCGCGACGCGCCAGGTGTCGCGGAAATGAGCGTCGAGCTGGTCGGCAGTCGATCCCGCCTGCTTGCCCGAGGTACGAAGAATCGGCAACACGTCAATGCTGCTCCACCCCGTCCAAGAGATATCGGCCAACAGCTCCCAGCGCGGGTCAAGCTGGTGGGTGAGACTGACGATGAAGGTATCGGGCAGATCGACATTCACCTTGGCATTGACGCCCGCAGCACCAATGGCCGGGTTCGAGAGAACTGCAGCGGCCGGGCCGGTAGCGGTCAGCGTCCCCGTGAGCTCCTGCTTGACTTTCGAGCGATATGAGAGGCCGATGCGCGTCGCCTCTGTCGGTTGGAAGAGAAGACCGACATTCCAGCCGAGCGAGACATCATCGGCCTTCAGACGCAGTTTGGTACCCTGCATCATCGCATCGGTCACCCCAAGCGCCTTCAGCGTTGCGGGCGCAAAGAGACTTGCGAACCGATCGTAGGTCGCCTCCATCTTCTGGATGCTGATGCCAGCGCCAAGCGAAAGTTTGTCGTTGACCCGGTAAGCCACCGAGGGGTTGACATTCATCGTCTTGATGTCAAAGAGGGTCGACTGGAACCGGCCGATCCAATCGTTGGTGTATTCGGTCTTCAAGCCGAAAGGTGCGCCAAAACCGACACCGACGGAGAGTTGATTGTTGATTCGCTGTGCATAGTAGCCGTTGGGGATCGCGGCCCAGTCCCCAGCGTCGGCGCCGTTGCTACCGGTAAGGGGAACGGGAACTGGAGTGAGGGGCGGGACTGCAGCGAGGCTCCCCTGGTTCGTGAATTTGAAACTCGGTTTCACCACCGCGAGGCCGAGAGAAACTTCCCGTTGCCCGGCAAGCGCCGTCATCCCGGCGGGGTTGAAGAAGATCGTAGAAGCGTTATCAGCGACCGCCGCCGACCCCGCGTAGGCGTTGGCGATGCCACTCGCGTTCTGCTCGAGCAGCTGGAAGCCGCCAGCATAGGCTGACGAAAGACCGGCGGCAAAGAGCGCCCCCGCCAGTGTCGTCAAACGAAAGGTTGCTTTCATGGGTCAAACTCCTCCTTCTGTCCAGACCAAAAAAACCTGTCCCACCTGCTTATGCAGAGGGCGCCTCCTTCGGAACTTCGCGTTTGTTGCCCTGAGCGTCGAGCGCGACATAGGTCAAACGCGCCTCCGTCACCTTCACCACCATGGGCGATTCGGGGTGCCTTTCGGCAAAGACCTCGACATCCACGGTGATCGAAGTTCTTCCCACCGAGACGATCTCGGCGTAGAAACTGACCACATCGCCGACCGCGATCGGCTGCTTGAAGACAAAGCTGTTCACCGCCACCGTCGCGACCCGCCCTTTGGAGCGCCGCCGCGCGGGTAAGGAGCCAGCGATATCGACCATCGCCATGACCCAGCCGCCGAAGACATCCCCGGCTGGGTTGAGGTCGGCCGGCATCGGCATCACCCTCAGTTCCGGCTGTTTGTCGGGTAACGTCACGGTCATCTGCTGCGCCCAATCGATGGAGAACCGGTTTTTATGATAACCGATTTCTAACAGCTGTTTGAACCCCAGGAGCGCCTACCCCCATTTTTTCCCCGTTTTCCCCGTTTTGACTGTTGCGCCAATGCAACGGTCCGCCACGAAACGGGGCAAAACCGGTGCCAAAAATCACCCCGGCGTCAGCAAGGTCGGCATCGGCCACGACGCCGTTCGCGACGCACCGCTCGGCTGCATCAACGAGCGGCGCGACGATTCGCTCCGCCAAATCGCTCGGGATCGCATCAGGAGCCACCTTTTTCTTCACCGCTCGCCCCTTCACCCAGCGGTAATACCCTTCACCGGTTTTTTTACCCAGCTTTCCGGCATCGACCAGCTGCTGCAAGCGGCGGGGGGGTGGGTCGCGCCGATCGCCCACCAGCTGCTGCCCCGCAAGCAGGGCGACATCGAGCCCCACCGTGTCGACGAGCTCGATCGGCCCCATCGGCATGCCAAAGGATTCGAGAGCCGCGTCGACCACCTCGGGCGTGTACCCCTCCTCCACCGCCTGCAACGCCGCCATCAGATAGGGAGCCAGCACGGCATTGACCAGAAATCCAGGCGCGGAACGCACCGGCAGCGGGAGTTTGTCGAGTTGGCCGACAAAGGCCAATGCACGCTCAACCTGGGTGCGGTCGCTCTGCGCCCCTTCAACCACCTCCACAAGCGCCATTTTGCGGACCGGGTTGAAGAAGTGGATGCCCACGAGCCGTTTAGGGTTGGCCATCGCTTCGGCAATCGCCTCGATCGACAGGCTCGAGGTATTGGTGGCAAGGAGCGCGTCGGGGCGGGCGTTGCGCTCGACCTCGGCGAAGAGGCGCTGTTTGACTTCGAGTTTTTCCACCACCGCTTCGATGATGAGATCGGCGTGACGCACGCCAGTCCCCTTGGGGTCGGGGATGAAACGGTCGAGCGCGGCGCGCAACGCCGTCTCATCGTTCCGAAAACGGGAGCGGAACCAACGCGCCGCCTCTTTTTGCGCCCGCGCGAGCGCCTCGTGCGAGAGATCTTGCAACGTGACGACGAACCCCCGCGCGGCGCAGACCATGGCGATCTCAGCCCCCATCACACCAGCGCCGATCACGTGGACATGGCGCACCGGGGCAACCGTTTCTTTCCCGAAACGTTTGAGCCGCTCTTGGAGGAAGAATACACGGAGCAGATTGCGGGTTGTGGGGTGGTTCGCGAGGGTCTCGATGCTGGCGGGATCCTCGGGGGGCACCGTCAGCGGATTGCCGCCAAAGCGGCTCCAGCAGCGAAGCACCGCGTAGGGTGCGGGGTAGTGCTCCTGCCGCACGCGTTGGCGGACCATTTTTTCTGCTTGCCGCACCAGGAGCGGTTTGAGCGGCCCTTCCCACAGCCGCTCAAGGAGCGGGCGTTTCGCGCGCCGCGCTGGCGGGTTGACAATCCAGGCTTCAGCGGCCAAGGCAGCCACCCGCTCAGGCACCACCTCATCGACCAGACCGAGGCGCTTTGCTTGGCGGGCATCTACGCTCTTACCCGTCAACATCAGCGGCAACGCCCGGCTCGGACCGATCCGTTGGGGCAAGCGCATCATCCCCCCCCAACCGGGGTAGATGCCGAGCATGATCTCCGGCAGAGCCAGTTTGGTGCCCCGATCGGCAACGGCGACACGGGCGCGACAAGCCAGAGCAAGCTCGAGCCCCCCGCCAAGACAGTGGCCATGGATGAGGGCGACCGTCGGCAGAGAATAGCGCTCAAGACGCTCCATGAAGCGCCACCCGCGCTCGACCAGACGGCGCGCCGCCTGCGCGTCGGGCAAAGCAGCGAACGCCTCGACGTCGGCGCCGGCGATGAAACCGGCGGGCTTTTTCGAGGCGATCACGACTCCTTTCGCGCCGCTTTGAGCGATCGCCTCCAGCGCCGCCTCCATCTCGGCAAAAATCGGCTCGGAAAGGGTATTGGCACTGCGGCCTGCGGCGTCAAGCCAGAGCCAGGCCACCCCGCGTTCATTGACCGACCAGCTGAGATGTTCCATCCGTTCCTCGCGCATTGCCTGCCCCTCAGACCCGTTCGATCCGCATCGCCCCGCCCAGGCCACCGCCAATGCAGATCGCGGCGATTCCGCGGCGCGCGTTGTGGCGTTTCAAAACTTCGACCAGATGCCAGACGATGCGCGCACCACTGGCACCAACCGGGTGGCCGAGCGCGATCGCACCCCCATCGACGTTGAGACGGCTGCGGTCGAGCCGCCCGAGCGCTTTCGGCAACCCCAGCTCGTTGCGGCAATAGGTATCATCTTCCCAGGCGCGGAGGCAAGCCAGCACCTGGGCAGCAAACGCCTCGTTGATCTCCCAGAAGTCGACCTGCTCCAGCGACCACCCAGCGCGTTGCAACAGCGGCGTGGCGGCATGGACCGGCCCCAACCCCATCTGGGCCGGGTCGAGCCCCGCCCACTGGCTATCGACCAACCGCGCTGCTGGCTCGAGGCCATACCGCTCCACCGCCTCTTCCGAGGCCAAAAGCAGCATCGCCGCCCCGTCGGTGATCTGGGAGCTGTTTCCCGGTGTGACGCGGCCGTAGCGATCAAAGAAGGGTTTGAGTTTCGCCAGCTTTTCGCGTGAGGAGTCGGGTCGAACGCCGTCGTCCCGTGTATGGGCCCGCCCCTCTTCGTCAAAGAGCGGTACCATTTCATGGGCGAAAAAACCAGAGTCGTGCGCCGCAGCGGCACGACGATGGCTCTCGACCGAAAAGTCATCCATCTCGTCCCGCTCGATCGCGAAGCGGGTCGCCAGCGTCTCGGCCGTCTGTCCCATCAACTGCTTGACGACCGGGTCGGTCAACCCTTTCATCAGACCGATCACGGGCTTGAGGTCCCGCAGCCGCAGATCGCGCAATGCGGCCACCTTCTGCGGCAGAGTTTTGGCAGTAGAGAAGCGCCCCAGGAAGCGAACGAAGGCGTCGGAGAAGAGCACCGGCGCATGGCTGAGCGCATCGACGCCACCAGCGGCAACCAGATGAGCGCGACCGGCGAGAATCTGCGCCGCAGCGGAGTCGATGGCCTGCATGCCTGACGCGCAGTTGCGCATCACGGTCCACCCAGGCACTTTGAGACCGCATCCCGCGCGGAGCGCCACCACGCGGCCGATATTGACCTCATCGGCACGCGGCGCTGCGCAGCCGATGATCACTTCATCGAGCTGTTCCGGTGCGATCGGCTGGCGCAACAGCAAGTGCTGCAGCGCCCGAGTTGCGAGGTCTGAGGCACGAAACGGCCCCGGTTCGCTTTTTGCTTTCAAAAAGGGGGTACGCACCCCATCGACCAGATAGACCGTTCGTGCCACGTGACGCTTCCTCTTCGTTACTGAACAACGGAAACTTCTCGAGCCGCCGCGATCGCCTGCCGCCGCTTTTCAGGCCAAGGGCGCATCGCGGGCGGCACCGCAGCAGTGCGGGCGATCCGATCGTCGGGAATCCGTTGGGCGGCGCTCTTCACGTCAAAATCGTACGGGAAGTCATCGACGCGAATCACCAGGTCGCGCAACTGGTTGCGGTTCGCCACGGTGCGGTATTCTGCCTCGGTGATGACGCCCTGCGCCAATGCCTCTTCCCAGATCGCATCGACGCTGCCGCTTGCCAGCGCCTCAAGGCTCGGTGTGAACCGCCCCGCTTTTTGCGCCTCGCGCAGTTTCGCTTCGATCGGTTCGCTCGCACAGGTCGCCACCAGCGCCGCTTCGAGCGCGCCGATCGGTTCGTCGAGCGACTGCGGCAGATGGACCAACGCGGTCAACCGATCGCGCGTCGCCCCCGGCTCCATCAACCCCATCGCGACGCGGTGACCCAGACGATCATCCGGGGTGCGGAAGGGGCGACCGAGCGGGAAGGTCATGAAGCGCGCGAGCACCCGGGCAGGCGCCAACGGGAAGTTGTCGATCACGCCGACAAACGCCACCTGGGCACGGAAAAAGGCGTCCCAGATCGCCCAATGCATGAACGGCGCGTCTCCCGCTGGGCGACCGTCGGCCTCGAACCGCTTGAGGGTGGCGCTCGCCAGATAGAGTTGCGAGAGAATATCGCCCAACCGCGCGGAGAGGCGCTCTTTGCGCTTGAGCGCGCCGCCCAAAACCCCCATCGAAACGTCAGCAAGGAAAGCAAAAGCGGCCGAAAAACGGGTGAGCTGCTGGTAGTAGCGCCGGCATTCGGGGGCAACCTGCTGCGGCACGCGCACAAACCGCGCACCCGTGAGCCCCATGACCAGCGCCCGCGCACCGTTGTTGAGGGTGTAGGCGATGTGGCTCCAGAACGCGCGATCAAACGCATCGAGGTCACCATTCTGCGCCGCCCGCATCTCCTCCAGCACATAGGGGTGGCAACGTACCGCCCCCTGGCCGAAGACAATCAGGCTCCGCGTGAGGATATTGGCCCCTTCCACGGTAATGCCCACGGGAATCTGCTCGTAGGCACGCCCCAGGAAGTTCTGCGGCCCAAGGCAGATCCCTTTGCCGCCGACGACGTCCATACCGTCATTCACCGTCTGCCGGGCGCGTTCGGTGACATGGTACTTGACGATTGCCGAAACCACCGAGGGTTTTTCACCAAGGTCGACCGCTCCAGCGGTAAATACCCGTGCAGCGTCACAGAGGTAGGTGTTGCCCCCGATCCGGGCGAGCGCCTCCTCGACCCCTTCGAAGCGGCCAATCTGGGTCTTGAACTGGTAACGGATCCGTGCGTAGGCGCCGACGGCACGCGCCGTCACCTGCTGCATCCCCGTGTTCGACCCCGGAAGCGAGATCGACCGGCCCGCAGCCAGACACTCCATCAACATCCGCCACCCTTTACCGACCATCGCTTCGCCGCCGATCACAAAGTCGAGCGGAATGAAGACATCCTCGCCGCGGATCGGGCCGTTCATCCACACCGCGTCGAGCGGGAGGTGGCGGCGGCCAATCTCGACACCAGGGTGGTTCGCCGGAATGAGCGCGAGCGTGATGCCGATCTCTTTCCCTTTGCCGAGGAGGTTTTCCGGATCGAAGAGTTGGAATGCCAAACCGAAGACTGTACACACCGGCGCCAGGGTAATGTAGCGCTTGTTGAAACTGACCCGGATCCCGATCACCTCCTTGCCCTGGTATTCGCCCAGGCAGACGACCCCGGCGTCGGGAATCGACGCCGCGTCCGACCCCGCCCACGGGCTGGTGAGGGCAAAAGCGGGAATCTCCTCACCGCGCGCGAGGCGTGGCAGGTAGTAGGACTTCTGCTCTGGGGTGCCGTAGTGGAGGAGCAGCTCCGCCGGACCCAACGAGTTCGGTACCATCACCGTGACCGCAGGGGCACTGGAGCGCGTGGAGAGTTTCGTGATCACCTGCGAGTGGGCGTAGGCAGAAAACCCTTTACCGCCATACTCTTTCGGGATGATCATCCCCAGAAAACCCTTCTCCTTGATGAATTGCCACACTTCGTCGGGCAAATCCTTCCTGAGACTGCACTCCCAATCATCCACCATGCGGCAGAGCTCTTCGGTTTCGTTCTTGAGGAAAGACTCCTCTTCCGGCGTCAATTTCGGCCACGG
This sequence comes from Hydrogenophilus islandicus, assembly GCF_054657095.1. Taxonomy (NCBI): domain Bacteria; kingdom Pseudomonadati; phylum Pseudomonadota; class Hydrogenophilia; order Hydrogenophilales; family Hydrogenophilaceae; genus Hydrogenophilus; species Hydrogenophilus islandicus. Next base: position 44,854 of record NZ_BAAHXE010000015.1, read on the forward strand.
ATAGGCCAAGAACTTCTGCCAATCGGGATTGCCGCGAAAGAGCTCCCCTTCCCACCAGACTGTCCCGGCCTCTAATGCGTCCCGTTCGGTCTGCGACATCTGCGGCAACGCTCGGGCAAACGCTTTGAAGAGCGGCGCCGTCACCCACCGTTTCCGGGTGGGCGAGTGCCCTATGACAAAGAGAACCCCACACCAAGACAGCGCAACCAACACCGTCAGCCAAACGGGGAATGACCCCGTGACCGCCAGCGCCAACCACCAAGCCAAAATTGCTCCACCCCAGAGAAAAAGGGGCGCTCGCCCGTAGGCGAGCGCAACCACCAAGGGAGGGAGGAACAGCAACAAGAGCCACACCATCATGATCTCTCCTATCTGTGCAGATCAAACGTTTGTTTGAATGATACGCAAAAAAACGCTGGAGTGCAAGAGTCGGTATACT